>NZ_JBCEXH010000004.1 GCF_038751955.1 Methanocalculus natronophilus
TTGGGTTTTCAACTCTCAAGTGATCGTTGTTGGTTGGGTTAATCGAAAAGCTCTAGATTATAAAAATGACGACATATGTCAGTAGGCCCCCACCGCCCTCTTCTCCGTCCGCACATGCTTCGCAGGAGAGGTTGAGCCAGGTGGCCGCAGATGCTGGCACGGAAGGGGCGGGAATGCTTCGGGGGCTGGCCAGAGCAGATAAACGCCCGATTCTTTCAGAATCGCCTTTCAGGTTGCTCTGATGAGCAAGGGTTTATCATCTCTGTCATCCTGTTCCCTTCGCTTGACCCCGCCCCCGATATCCGCGCTGCAACTGCTTTTAGTCACTCCCAAATGTTCCCGGTTGTTGCATCGGGATCTCTTCCCCTGGATCATTTCCCACGTTCCGAAGAATTCAGGAAAAACTTGGCGATCAGAACGCTGGAGAAGAGTCGGAATTGGGATGAGCTGCTCTCTCACTTATTGGGTCTTCTGTATCACGCTCTCCCGCTTCTTCTGCCTGAAATACTCAATTGTGCCGATCAGTACCGCTCCGGCTATGCAGGCCAGGATAACGTCGGTTGTGAATCCGCCTGCGTCATTGATCCGCTCAATGAGTGTTCTCGTTGATCCGAGCATCAGGCCGGTCAGGGTGGCGAGGACAGCAGCGGTATAGCGGTCAAGGAGGTATCGGAGAGCGCGGGAGAAGAGGAGTATTCCGATTGCGCCGCCTGCAATAAAGGCGGTGATCTCAGGGATGGATACATCGCGCAACGCCTCGAGCATATACTCATACTGGCCGAGGACGAGCGTCAGGTACGCGCCTGAGATGCCTGGAAGGATCATTGCGCAGAGCGCTATCATGCCGGTTGCAAATATCACCGGGAGTGAGTGACCAAATGATCCAATTGGCAGGCTTCCCACCAGGTAGCCTCCACAGAAGCCTGCTGCAATGAAGAGAAACGCATCCCGCTTTTCAGCTTCCACCTGGAGTGCGATGACAATGGACGAGGCAACGATGATCCCAAAGAAGAGGCCGAATGCCTCGCCCGGATAGCTGTCGAGGATATGCAGGATTGCTCGTGACATGAGCAGCGCGGCAGTACCGATACCGGCAAGCAGGGTGATGAGAAAGAGGGGATCGGTTCTGAGAATCTCCTGCCTGAACCCCTGGATGTCTCCGCGCAGTAGCCTGATGGCAGTCTGTGGGCGCACAGCGGCTATCGCATTGATGAGCCGCCCGTAAATGCCGGTAATAAAGGCCATTGTGCCGCCGGATACGCCTGGTATGATGTCTGATCCTCCCATCAGGAGGCCTCGCAGAAAGATGCCGACTGCCTCCATGAATCTCATTGCAGGTTTCACAGGGTAGTGTTGGTGCTATGGGGGCTTTTAATGATACGAAAGACGAATGTTGATCCGGATGAACCCGGGTGTACTACAGACATCACAGCAAAAGTGCCTGCTCATCCTCGGAGATGGCATGGCTGATGAGCCGATTGCGGAACTTGGCGGCAGGACTGTTCTTGAAGCGGCATCGACGCCGAATATGGATTATATCGCACGGCATGGACGTATGGGGATGCTTCAGACTATTCCGTCAGGATTTGAGCCAGGATCAGATATAGCAAACCTCTCGGTTCTTGGCTATGATCCGGCACGCTACTATACAGGCCGGGGGCCGCTTGAGGCGGCATCAATGGGCGTGGTACTTGCTCATGATGATATCGCATACCGTTGCAACCTGGTGACGGTTCAGGACGGTGTGATGGCAGATTTTTCTGCCGGGCATATCTCAAGTGAAGAGGGCAGGGAGCTCTTTGCTTCACTGCAACCAGCGCTGGCTGGTACGTCTCTTTATTCCGGGATCAGCTACCGGAATCTCCTGCTCCTCCATCATGCACGCGGTGCAGAGACGACACCGCCACACGATATCGTCGGCAAAGAGATAGACTCGTTCCTTCCTGAGGGTGAGGATAAAGAGATACTGCGCCATTGCATGAAGGTCTCAGCAGAGGTCTTTGCAGATCACCCGGTGAACCGGGCGCGTGCACGGGAAGGGAAATCTGAGGCGACCATGATATGGCCATGGAGCGGGGGGAAGACACCATCCCTTCCCTCGTTTCAGGAACAGTTCTCCCGGTCAGGCGGCATGATCTCAGGGGTTGATCTCCTCTTTGGGATCGCGCGGATTGCGAAGATGGAGGTGATCAGGGTGCCTGGTGCAACCGGATACCTGGATACCAATTACCGGGAAAAGATCCGGTATGCAGTTGATGCGGCAGCGAGGCTTGATTTTGTGTATGTGCATGTTGAAGCACCTGACGAGGCAGGTCATCTTGGCAGCATTGAAGAGAAGATACGCGCAATTGAGCGGCTTGATGAGGCAATTGGGATTGCTTTGGAAGAATTTGACGGGATGATTGTGCTCCTCCCCGATCATCCGACTCCAATACGCCTGAAGACGCATACGCGCGATCCCGTTCCGTTTGCGGTTCTTGGACTTGGTCGTGATGAGACTACGCAGTACTCTGAGCGGGAAGGGGAGCGTGGATCCTATGGAATACTGCAGGGGCCGGAGCTCCTGCCGTTTCTCTTCTCTAGGACGAATGAGTGAAAAAGTGGAAGCGGTGGCATCAGACCCCTTGCATCATCATCCGTTTCGTCAGCGGGGGTAACTCTCATCATCTGCCACTCACTATTGTCAGGGTTGTCTGGCGGGAAGGTTTTTTCCGCAAACCATATTCACCCTTGAGAGGATAGTGATTGTATGGGTACCCGCAAAGAGGTGACGATCGGCATTACGATCAATCTTGATAACTTCGAGAACATCAGGTTTGATCTCAAAGGGGAGGCTGAATCAGAGGAGGATGTCTCTGAACTTGTCAGGTTTCTTGATGGTGTGCTCGACACAATCGGCCGTGATGATCAGGCGACACGGGAGCGGGTCGATCACTACAGAAACCGGGTTTTTGGATCATATTTCCAGAAAGAATCATTGGAAGGCGATTTTGGGATGCCAGAGAGCACCTTCACCTCGTGCCCGGTAACAGGTGACGAGGAGCGCATGGAGGATCCCGCGTACTATGACTCGTCTGGAAACGACACGCCGGATCCACTCGAACTATCTGGCGATCTTTTGCTTGCGTCAGATAATGCAGAACGTCCGGAAGAGGAGCGTGCAGCAGAGGGTGGAGATGTGCATGCAGGGGTTTTGGAAGAGCCTGCAGAAATGGGACAGGGGAGTGGCCCAGATACTCCTGGATCTCCTGAAAAATCTATGGAAACAGGTGATGGTACAGATAGTGGTTTTGGATCACCCGACGAACCAGCACCTGGTCCGGAGCCATCTTCAGGCAATGATGTTCTTCTGGCAGGTGACACATCTGCTGGAGCTGCTCCCTCCAAAATGCGCGAGCCTGCCGCATCTGCATTTGTCTGCGAGGCATGTGGTGTGGAGGTGAATAAGGTTCAGCATGATGTCAGCCACCTCTTTATGAACAAAACACTCTGCAAGGAATGCATGAATAAATCCTGATTCAAACGAGGTTTAGGTTCTTGGCGAAGAAGCTGCTGATGTGGGATGAGACGCTCTTCCGCGACCCCCTGGTCTTTGAAATAGATCATGTTCCCGACGAGTTCCGGTTCCGTGATGCCCAGATGGCTGATCTCTCGTTTCAGGTTCAGCCAGCGCTCCGGGGTAGCCGGCCGCTCAACTCACTCTGCCGCGGCCCGCCTGGTACCGGGAAGACGACGACTGTCCGGAAGCTCTTCGACGAGATAGAGGAGAATACGAAAAAGATTGCCTGCGTCCACGTGAACTGCAAGATCGATAACACCCGATATGCGATTCTTGCAAGGGTCTACAAGCATCTGGCAGGCCATCTTCCAAAAACCAGCGGGACCAGTTTCAACCAGGTCTATGACGCAGTATGCCGGGTCCTCCAGAAGGAGGATCTTGTCCTGGTCATCTGCCTTGATGATGCAAATTATCTCCTCTATGAAAATGAGCTGAATAACGTCATCTACCCGCTCCTCCGTGCGCATGAAACCTATGAGATGGTGAAGGTGGGTGTAATCGTCATCTTCTCTGATATGGATGTTGATCCGGCGACTGCTTTTGATTCACGTGTTGCATCTGTCCTGAGGCCGACTGAGGTCTTCTTCCCCCCCTATACTGCAGCAGAGATGGAGGAGATCCTGAGAATGCGCATACAGCAGGGTTTCTATCCCGGGGTCATCTCAGAAGAGATGCTTCAGCAGGTGGTCGACAACACAATGAAGGCCGGGGATCTGCGTGTTGGGATCGATCTCCTGAAACGTGCAGGCCTGCTCGCGGAACGGGATGCCCGGCGATCGATTGAGGAGGATGATATCCACCGCGCTTACGAGGTCTCACGGCGCTTCCATCTTGCGTCGCTTGTGAAGGCTCTCTCGCGTGACGAACAGTCGGTTCTCGGGGTGATTGCCAGGATGAGTACTGAAGAGGCGGGAATGGCAGCTGGAGACGTGTATGCCCGGGTAAAGGAGGAGATGACTCTTGGGTATACGAGGTACTATGAGATCATCCGGAAGCTGGATACCATCCGGCTGATAAACCTTGATTATAGAACCGGAAGGGGGAGAACGCGGGTGATAACGCCGCGTTACAGCCCGGATATGGTGCTCGCCGAGATGGGGGTACGTGAATCAATTTAGCAACTCTTATCTGTTTTCCAAAACCCTAGTACTGGTGACAGAGGGATTATATGGTCAGTGTAAATGAACTTGGATTGGATCTCTTCGAAGAGCTTGTGGAACTCTCAGATCTCTTCAATGTGGCGTATCATGAACTTGACAACGGCTCACGCATCGTCGACTGTGGCGTTGCTGTTCCCGGCGGGTATGGTGCGGGCGAGTTCTTCACCCGGATCTGCATGGGAGGCCTTGGAGAGGTTACCTACCGGATGGGCGAGATTGGCGGGATTCCCCAGCCGTTCATTGATATCAATACGGACTTCCCCGCGATCTCCTGTCTCGGCGCCCAGAAGGCCGGGTGGACAGTGAAGGCCGGGAACTATTTCGCAATGGGCAGCGGTCCTGCACGTGCGCTCTCCCTGAAGCCGAAACACACCTATGAAGTAATCGAGTACGAGGATGAATTCGATGCAACCGTGATCTGCCTTGAGTCTGATATTCTGCCCAATGGCGAGGTTATGGAGAAGATTGCAGAAGCCTGCAAGGTCGAGGTTGAGAATGTTGCGGCAGTTGTTGCACCGACATCATCACTTGTCGGGTCGATTCAGGTTGCCGGACGGTGTGTCGAGACTGCGGTCTATAAGCTCAACGAGCTTGGGTTTGACACAAAGAAGATCATCTCGGGTATTGGCACTGCACCGATTCCGCCGGTTCGCGGACCAAAACTTGCGATGGGTGTCACAAATGACGCAACCATCTACCACGGGCAGATCTGCCTGACGATGGATGCGCCGGAGATTAAGGACTATCTCGACAAGATACCAAGCAACACCTCGAAGGGGTATGGAAAGCCCTTCAACGACATCTTCAAAGAGGCCAACTATGACTTCTACCAGATCGATACGTCGCTCTTCTCCCCTGCAGAAGTGGTGATTAACGAGATCTCCGAGGGCGCGGTGTACCATGTGGGTGCTGTGAACTCAGAGGTTACGCTGAAGTCATTTGGGCTACTCTGAAGTGGGTTTTGTCATTTCGAAGGTGACATGGAGGACATGGAGGGGCTGATTTTCCCCCTTTTTGTTTCCACCCTGTTGGTTGAGGCAGGGGTATTGTGGAGTTTTGTTTAAAGTGCTGATCTGTTCCTGTGATCGGCAGTATTTAATTCGATAGAAGCCAATTCTATTGGAATCAGAGTCGGGCTTGTGGTCTAGCTGGTTATGACGTCGCCCTTACACGGCGAAGATCTCCGGTTCGAATCCGGACAGGCCCATCTTCTTTTTCGATTCTGGTTGATTTATGGGGTTTTTCCTCCCAGGTATTCTCCCGCATCGTGTGCAAAAATCTGGATATTTGCATGTGTCCCTTCTTCTGAGGCCAGAAAGTAGAAGCCCCTGGCCTTCTTCAGGAACTGTGCAAGGAGCGTGGTCTTTCCTACTCGCCGTCTGCCATGAATGATGATGCATTCGGGTTTCTGCGAGTGATATCGACCCATGAGGAAGCGGAGTTCATCATCGCGATCAACGAAGATTTGTTGAGATATAAGTAGACTACTTCATAGTCAACGAAAATGATACAGGTGATGGTCTGGATTGGATGTTTGGTAAACTGGGGGATGAGACATGAATCGTCTGATGGAAGGGTTAATCGTGCGGCTGTCCGGTATGAATGTTACATCTGGTCCAAAAACCACGCAACCGTCTCTTGTAATCCTTCTTCAAGTGTATATCCGGGAGTGTAGCCAAATGCTGCCGTTGCCCGTGAGATGTCGGCAAGCGAGTCCCTGATATCGCCTTCACGCGGTGCTTCGTAGATTACTTGTTGCCTGCTGCCTGTGATCTCCATCAGGGTTTCTGCGAGTTCATTGAGTGTGATCCGCCTTCCGCAGGCGATGTTGTAGACGCCGGTTGCATCGCTTTCCATTGCCTGCATGTTTGCCATGACGACGTCTTTGATATACGTGAAGTCGCGTGTCTGGTTTCCATCACCGTAGATGATCGGGCTCTGGTTGTTCAGAAGGCGGGTGATGAACTTCGGGATGACCGCTGCATATTCTGATGCCGGATCCTGGCGGGGGCCGAAGACATTGAAGTACCTGAGGAAGACTGTCTGGATGCCATAGAGTTCGGTGAAGACCTTGCCGTAGTATTCATCGGTAAGTTTTGTGACTGCATACGGGGAGAGGGGATTTGGCATCATCCCCTCCTCCTTTGGGAGGATGGGGGTGTCGCCATAGACTGATGAAGATGAGGCGGCAACGACTTTCCGGACGCCGTTTTCTTTTGCTGCAACGAGGAGCCGGAGGGTGCCGGTGATGTTTGCTTCGTTTGTGGTGATTGGATCCTTGACTGAGCGGGGTACAGAGGGGATTGCTGCCTGGTGGAAGATACCATCGATTCCGTCTGTGATCTCGACCATCAGGTCATAATCGGTGATGCTCCCATTGATAATGGTGATATTCCTGTGATCTCTCTGATGCCTGATGTTCTCCTGCCTGCCGGTGGTGAGGTTATCAACAATTGTTATCTCGTGGTTTGCAGCGAGATGGTCAGCGAGGTTTGATCCGATGAAGCCGGCACCGCCGGTGATGAGGTAGTGCATGGATAATCTGTTGATCGGGGGTGATAATGAGGGTTGCTTTTTGTGGGTCTCTTCTGTTTGGGACATGACCACAGGATTGCTGGTTCTGCCTCCTGGTCAGGCAGGTCCAAACTGAAGCTTCCTAGACTTCCTTCATCTGGGTAAAGACGGTATCTACAAATAATAATCTCCCGGATATAATTGTAGTAACTCCTTTAGCGTTATTTGTTCGGTGATATATTGTGAACATATCAATACTTGGAACCGGTTATGTCGGTGCAGTAACAGGCGCCTGCTTTGCAGAGCTTGGGAATGACGTTGTCTTTGTGGATATCGATCCTGCCAGAACAGACTGTATCCGTACCGGCAGGTCTCCTATCTTCGAACCTGGCCTTGATGATCTGCTCACAAAGAATCTGGATCGGATCTCTGCGACAACGAATACCAGAGACGCGATCCGGGATACCGATGTAACCTTCATCTGTGTCGGGACTCCTTCGAATCCGGATGGTTCAATCGATCTTGGGTATGTCGAGGCTGCCTGCCGGGATATCGGGCAGGTGCTCAGGGAGAAGGATGGATGGCATACGGTTGTAATGAAGAGCACTGTTGTGTCTGGAACAACAACGGGAATTGTTCGGTCAACACTTGAAGACGCATCCGGGAAGGTTGCCTTCCGCGATTTCGGGCTCGCAGCAAACCCTGAATTCTTACGGGAAGGATCAGCACTCACGGACGTCTTCTCGCCGGATAGGATTGTGATTGGTGCTGAAGACTCAACATCACGCGAGATCCTTGAGAGCCTGTATGGGTCTTTTGACTGCCCGAAGATCGCCTGTGCAATCCCGGTTGCCGAGATGATCAAGTACGTGAGCAATGCGTTTCTAGCCACCAAGATCAGCTTTGCAAACGAGATCGGCAACCTCTGTAAATCAATGGGCATCGATACAGCCGAGGTCTTTGAAGGTGTTGGCCTCGATGCCAGGATTAACCCGGCTTTCTTCAGATCAGGCATCGGGTTTGGCGGCTCCTGCTTCCCAAAGGATGTCCGTGCACTAATTGCACAGGCCAGGTCTCAGGGTGTCCCTCCGCAGATCCTAACAAGTGTGGTTGCGGTAAACGAAAACCAGCCCCTCCGGCTTGTTATATTACTGAAGAAGCATATCCCGGATCTCCGGGGCAGGAGAATCGGTGTCCTCGGACTAGCCTTCAAGCCGGATACCGATGATATCCGGGAGAGCCGGGCGATCCCGATCATCGAAGAACTCCAGAAAGAGGGGGCGGGCGTTATCGCTTATGATCCCCTGGCAATGGAATCATTTGGGAGACTCTTCCCTGATATCTCATATGCAGATTCCGCAGAGGATCTGGTTTCAACTGCAGATGCAGTCCTTCTCACAACAGAATGGAAGGAGTTTGACGCACTCGATTACACCGGGAAGCTGGTGATTGATGGTCGGCGGGTTCCGAAGGCAGCGGTTGGATCCATCTATGAGGGGGTCTGCTGGTAATGTGTGATCCGATCGTGTACTGTACCAGGCTCTGCATTGGAACGAGGGCAAAGCGTATGGATGGGTGATTTATCCAAAGGATTATCTGTTTTCTCAGGAATATGAATAATATGGAGCCGGAGATTATGAAGGAGAAGAAATTCAATCCCGAAGATGTCATCGGGAAACCTTACAGGAGAGGGATGTTACCCTACGGTGGATCAGTGACAAGGGGTCGGATATCCTATGCTGTCAGTGAGGAAGAGTACCTGGAAGATATGAGGCGTCTCCGATCAGTTTTGAACAAGCCATCTGATCGCTAACACACGATTCTGCAGGAATTCATGAACAATCCAACCATTTTTCTGGATACACCAATCTTTTTCACCTGTGCTGAAGATACGCGATCAAGAACCACTCTTCAGCATGCCAGAAATGCAGGCTATTTAATTCAGACGTCCATATCGGTTCTAGGTGAAGCCTTCATCCAGATGCATGAGCACAAAAAAGCGCTTGATTATATCACCAGTATGAATCAGTTCCTCAATGACTGGAATGTCGCAGTCCACTTTCCAAATGATTCTGTCCGGATACTCTGTTATACTATGGGAGAAGAAGAAGTTGACACCCGGATGATCCGTGAGCCGACCGATCGCACTCACCTCGCCTATTCGATGGCATATCATTCAGACTATTTTCTGACGTCCGACCGAAACCTGATCAGATACCGGATTCCATCCTCTCTCGAAGCAATCGGGTTTTCAAAACCCGCCTGCCTGCCACTTGAAGAATTCAAAAATGAGATGCTTATGAAGGTGCGTGACGTCTCATATGAATGGGATACAACAAGATACTCAAACCACGGAGAAGACGATAAGAATGACGCGTAACAGTACTCTATCAGTCCCTGCACCGGGGGTTGTCTGCCCATGACCATCACAAAAGCCGTCATCCCGGCAGCCGGCCTCGGCACCCGGTTCCTGCCGGTCACCAAATCAATGCCGAAAGAGATGCTCCCGATCATTGATGTTCCCGTGATCCATTATGTTGTCCAGGAGGCGCTTGCCTCAGGAATTGACGATATCATCATCATCACCGGCCGGAGCAAGCGGGCGATAGAGGATTATTTTGATGATGCGCCGGAACTGGAGATGCATCTTGCAAAGAACCCAAAGAATGCCAGCGTGCTGTCGATGGTTCGTGATATTTCAAAGCTTGCTGATATCCACTATGTCCGGCAGAAGGAGCCGCTTGGGCTTGGTGATGCGGTACTCAGGGCTGAGAAGCATATCAGCGGCGAGCCGTTTGCCGTTCTCCTTGGTGATGATATCATCAAGAACGATACCCCCTGTACGCAGCAGCTGATCGATACCTACACCCGGTACCGCTGCTCGGTGCTGGCGGTTGAAGAGGTCTCTGATGCGATGGTCTCAAGTTATGGGATCATCAGGGGAAAGCCGCTTGAGGATTCGCTCTCGCTTCTGGAGGATATCATCGAGAAGCCGTCCCTTGCAGACGCCCCATCCCGGACGGGTGCGATCGGGCGGTACGTCTTCACGCCCGAGATCTTTGACTGCCTCCATGCAACCCGCCAGGGTGTGGGTGGGGAGATCCAGCTGACTGATGCGATCCGGCTTTTGAATGCCCGCCAGAATATCTATGCCTATGAGTTCTCGGGCAGGCGGTATGATACCGGGGATCGGATGGGCTACCTGGAGGCAATTCTTGATGTTGCACTTGAGCAGGACGATCTGCGGGGCGATCTGGTGGCATATATGAAGGGGATTGTGGAGAGGTCGGAGTGAGTCTCCGGGCTCCTGTTATCCAGGTGGTATGAATGCTTTATTAAATATGCCCATTTCTTCGGTGTGCCTTTTCGATAGACATGATATGAGTGATATAGACGGTTTTCTCATCTGGATCGATGGTATAGATCACAGTGAACGAGCGTGCGATATGGAGACGGTATGATTCCCGTTTCTTATGTGTACGAAGCTTTTCTTTGTCTCCATCCTGACCCGGATATGGATTATTCTGTAAAATTTTCAGCTTGTCTTTGATAATCCGTTGATCTTTTATATCAAGCGAATTGAGAAACTCAAGCCCTCGTTTGTCCACCATAAGGTGGAATGTCAAAGCTCTAACTCCATGAATTCATTGCGAGCCATTACCTCTTCGATATCATCCGCGAGGCGCTCTTTTTTTTATTCTATCTACCAGTCGCGCAAGCGTCTCGTCGAGCGTCTCGTTCGTGAGTCTGAGATCCAGAATCTCGTTATAGGTCTTTTTTGAGACGGGAATAATCTCCGTAGCCGACATTAATTTCTATTATATGCTGATCATAGATATAATTTCTTTCACCGGGATGAGAAGAAACAAGACCCTATCGTCAACGCTTGTCTCCGCGGACCCGGATATAAGGGTGGAATTATCATCTGATTATGGGATCATGGTACATCCGCCCTTTCAGGGTGAGCACCTCCGAACCCCCTTTCCGGTCTCCAGTAATGGCGATCCTCGTGGTCACCGAACGGGGCTAATAGCCCCGCCGAGAGGATTGCAGCGCTCCTGCGCTCATGAGGTTGTACTGGGTCTCCATGAGATACAGAGGAAAGCTGGAGATACCTGATTTCTGTCCTTCCCTGCATAAAATGAATGGTTGACGCGCCCTGCCGCTCCCTTATGAAAAGAAACCAGTAAGGAAACGACGAAGTCACTGCGTGAAACCTGGTATCTTCCTTCTGCAATTCAACCAGGTGGTGTTGTGGACGGTGGTGCAGGAAGCCCTGCCCTTTAGCCGTGGGGAGTTTACCCTGACAACTCTCCTATTCCTTATGGTCTAGCGGAATACCTATGTCTCTTCAGGTATACTTTAGTATATGGCAGGAGAAGTAACCACCATCAAGATTACTCCAGGTGTGAAACAAAGACTTGATAGGTTGAGGCGATATCCCCGTGAGTCTTATAACGAGATAATCTCACGGCTTACCACGGAAAAAGAAGAAGAGGGAATAACTGAAGAAGATATTTTGGATATTGAGGAAGCGCTTGAGGATATCAAGGCAGGCCGGGTCTATTCGACTGCCCAGCTCAAACAGAAACTCGGTCTTGATTGAATGGGATACACCATTATCTGGACTGATAAATCCAGGAAAAACCTTGAGAAATTACAAAAAGATACCGCAGCCAGGATAATCGAGCGTGTCGACGCCATTGGTGACGATCCATTTCAGCACATTGACCGGTTGGCGGGTTCAGCCTGGTATACATATCGGGTGGGCAAATACCGGGTTATTCTTGATATAAAACGAAATACGTTGATAATATATGTAATCAAAGTCGGTCCAGGGAAAGTTGTCTACAGAAATCTGGAATAATGTGATTTGCCATTTGGAAGCCAAAGAGGGAATATAAAGAGAAGGCAACTCCGAGTCATCATAAATTCAATTCTATCTCCAAATCGTGTGATAACAATATCGTTGACAGAAGATAACGACCATGAAAGTGATCATCGATAAAGAGGCTGATGCCCCTATTAAGGATTCAGAAGAGATCAAGCCGGGTGTCATCCTCGATTACGATGACGAGAATAACCTGGTTGGAATTGAGATCCTCAATATCTCCAGGCGTGTGCCTTCTACCGTATTGACTTCGGTTCAGCTGGAGACTGCATGATCTCATTTCGGGTTGGATCACTTAATACCAGGAACTCCAAAACGTAGAGACTAATTTCGGCCGGGAGAGGAACCCGGCATCTTATTCCGCAGTGGTGTAGGGATTTGGGATCGAAAGACGAATTATCCAAATCAATCTGCATTTGTGTTGAGGTATTCTATAATGGCCTGTTTGAAGAGAGCAAAGTCTCCAAGGTTTTCCTGCAGGATTGTAAATGCAATCTCATCGTTTATCCGGCCATATCTGTGAACCACCAGATTGCGAAAACCCTTCATTGTCCTGAGTTTTTCATACATTTCAGACCTGATGATTCCATGTGTCACGAGGTGGATGATACTATCCTCATCCTCGCCTGGAATCCCAAGCTTCAGATCCGCATTCAGGATTGCGCAGATGTCGAAGACATTTTCAATTGCATATTCGATTCGTTTGTAGATCCCATCCTTCAAGAGGCCCATATCAAGGAACTCTTCAAACGATTCCGGCAGATGTTTCTTCACCAGCAGGACGCTCTCCTCCATTTCGATAAGCTTTGTCCGGATCAGTGTGTCCCTGACTACACCACTCATGCCGCCCCTCATACCATCGCCTCTTTTCCGATATAGTCGTAGAAACGGTGTTTGAACCTATCAAATTCCCTGATCGTCCGGTATGCAACATCATACGCAAAACGCAAATCCTTTGCATAGAGCAGACGGCCCCGGATGACCTCAATTCTGATGTAGAGCGGGAGATGTGAAAAAATCTGGATATCAATACGGAAATCTGATAATTCTTTTATGCATGCAAACCGGAATCGTTCAGCCTCAGTTGTATCGCCATCATACCAGAGACAGAGATCGACATCCGAATTTGCCCGTGCCTGCCCCGCTGCAACAGATCCATAGAGGAAGATGAAACAGACGCGATCAAAGCCATCGATAGCTTTGATACGCTTCAGGGCTTTGTCTGCAAGGTCTTCTGTGGGGGGCATGCAGGATCTCATATGTACGTAATGGGTGTTCATCATCATATGTATTATGACAGGTCAGCACAATAAACCATAAAGCGATGAAATGAAACAACCAGAGATAACTGATGTTTTGCCCCTCCAACACGAAATTGAACGAATCATCGATTCCCTGCTCATTGGAGAAGTTGAGCTGGAGGATGATGAAATCCTCCTCATTTCAACGTATCAGGATCGGAAGAAGAACGGAGCTCTGATCCTCCATGAACTAGAGAGTATTTCCGTAGACGCCACCAACTGCACCTGGTAACGATCGAAGATGCGGGTTAAATTTATACGTATATGAAACCACTTTTGTGTAACCAAATGTGTGGTGGTATGTGTACTATGGGGACAAATCTTGCGCTCGATGATCATCTCATTGCTGAGGCCCAGGCAATCGGGGGAGCCCGCACGAAGAAAGCCGCGGTTACTGAAGCTCTTGAGGAATATATTCGGAGAAGAAAACAGGTACGGATCACGGAACTCTTTGGAAAGATAGAGTATGATCCAGAGTATGACTATAAAAAACACCGTCTGCGAAGATGAAAGTCCTTGTTGATACCTCAATCTGGTCTCTTGCGCTCAGGAGAAGAGGTGTTCTGTCAGAGGATGAAAAAGTACTGGTCAGTGTATTGATCGATCTGATCGATGATGCACGGGTTGTTATGATCGGTCCAATCAGGCAGGAATTACTCTCAGGGGTCTCATCAATGTCACAGTTCAATGAACTCACAGAGCATCTGCAATCCTTTGAAGACCTGCCCCTTTACCGTGAGTACTATGAGAGGGCCGCTGACTTTTTTAACATCTGCAGACGATCCGGTGTTCAGGGTTCACATATTGACTTTTTAATCTGTGCAGTGGCAGTTGAAGCAGATCTGCAGATTTATACCTCAGATCGTGACTTTATTCTGTATGCAAAGCACCTGCCTATCCGTTTATATGGGACATAACCGAATAACTCCTTATTCACTGCGGCCTTCAGGGGGGCACTGCTATCCTCCTTCTGGTCTCCGGTGAGGGCGGCCTTGCGGTCACCAAGCGGGGCTTTCCGCCCCGCCGGGAAGATATCTGCGCTCTTGCACTCATGAGGTTGCACTGTTTCTCCTTCAGATGCAGAATATCGATAGTTGACGCGCCCTGCCGATCCCATTTGAGAAGAGGAGCACCGCCTGCCTGCAATCGCTGGCGTACTACTCCATGCACTGCGACTCCATGGGCTTACCCATTACCCGCATCAGGCGCCAGCGCTCCCCGCGATTGCCCTGACCCCCCTGCTATCCTTACTCCCCCCTTCAAGTGAAGGGGGGGCAGGGGGGATTGCCGGGGTGATGTCAATGGCACAGTCTGACAGATATCAAAGAGAGAGGGAGGCTGCCTGTAAGCGCTTGTCTAATGTGGTCTTTCGGGAAAAGAAAAGATCTGTCTTTAGAAGACAATATCTAACTGGTTTTTATACGCATCAAGTTTTTTGACTTTTTGCACTATGGGCAATGACATCCGCTATATATTTTTCCGGATCTGATTCCAGCCACCGTTTCCTATCTTTTGTGTAATCACCGGCACCAGGATCATATATCTGGAGGAAACGAACTGCATCAACCGGACCAAGAATTTGTACCAGTGCATCAATTCCCTGCTTATGAATTTCATTCAATGTTTTAGTCTGCATATCTGCTCACCTCCATGAGCCATTCAACCGGATTTATAACTTTAAGAGATATCTTATCCTTGTTGCTCTTAATAATTTTTATAAGTGCGTCATCTGTTGTAAGCATAATAGCACCAATGGATTCAGCACATGCAAGATGCAGAGCATCCGCAGAATCGACACCCAATCCTACAAACGAAAAGTATCGCTCTGAGATCGTTTTTGTGATGTGAACATGCTCGGTTGCTATAGCCGCAAGTTGCTCTACTTTTCTCTTTAATGTCATGTCAGGAATTCGTGAGATCTCATATCGAATCGCATCACTTGTTACCAAGGATTAGTCAGATGTTGTACATCGTATCAGGATCTCTTTAATCGCCTCAGACTCAAGGTGAATACGATTCATTGCCTGGTTATCGAATGGTCGGCATAAGCAGCATACATCAAGATACATTTTCACGATACCCCTCCAGATTCTCCATAAATAGCTATTGAGTGTAAGCTAGAAGTTCCTCGCTGGAATAATCCAATCATACTACATATTCGGGATTGGATATAGATTAATGGCTACATACGTCTCTCTCGCTCTTGGCTTCGGATCTAATGGGATACTATCACATGCAAACGCAATGAGCTGGAGTTCAATTGCTTTTGTGTTTTTCTTTTCCTCATCTTCAGTCTTACGATCATAGCAGCAGAAAGCCCACTACTATTGTCCTGGGAGTGTGTCAAGAGCCTATTGTGTTCCTTTATTGCCATTTCAATTGGTGTTGAAAAATGAATTGCACCTGAAACAAATTACCGCTCCCTACCGTGCCCCCACGAAAAGGAGAACGCACCCCGGCCTGCAATCGCCATAGTACTAATTTCTGTACCGCGCCTCCATGGGCTTACCCATTGCCCGCACCAGGCGCCAGCGCTCCCCCCGATTGCCCGGACCCCCCTGCTATCCTTACTCCCCCCTTCAAGTGAAGGGGGGGCAGGGGGGATTGCCTAAGGGAGGAGTGTCACAGGACTGCAGATGCGAATTAGAGATGGAAGCTGCCTGTAAGCGCTTGTCTGATGGAAAGGTGATCTGCCGGGACTGGTGACTGAGTGAGGCTTGACTCCTCGCTCCTCCGGGGGGCACCGCCTACCCCCTCCGGTTCTTGGAGTGGGCGACCTGTCGGTCACCGAACGGGGCTACCCGCCCCGCCGAGAAGATATCAGCGCTTCGCGCTCATAGCGGTTGATCGGGTGTTTCAGTTCATGGGCTATGTTCTTGGTGCTTGAGGCTTCTGGCATGAGATTGACCTATGAAACCTCAGGAGAATCAGAAGAATAACCTGCGACGAAACTGAAAAGAAAGATATGGGGGCAGGGATATAGGTGCATATACGCATGGGCTCATCAAAGAAGGAAATTGAAGCAGATCCGGATACCAGGCCAAAAGCCCTCGTCACCGGGTGTGCCGGGTTCATCGGGAGCACCCTGACCGACCGGCTGCTCGCAGACGGGTTTGCGGTGATCGGGATCGACCGTTTCTCGGACTACTATGCACGTGATCTAAAAGAAGAGAACCTTGCTGCTGCCATGCAGCACCCCCGGTTCACCCTCATTGAAGCGGATATCGTGGAGATGACCACGTTCCCCGCAGTCGATTATGTCTTTCACCTTGCCGCCCAGGCAGGTGTCCGGGCATCCTGGGGGAGGAGCTTTGATATCTACACCCGCGACAACATCCAGGCGACCCAGCGGCTGCTGGATTTCTATGCAACTGAAGCCAATGCACCTGATGCCAATGCAACGGATGCGGCCGCACCCGCCGCCGCAACCGAAACCGGTGGGCGCCCATCTGAGCGGCTGAAGCGCTTCGTCTACTCCTCCTCTTCATCAGTCTATGGCGACATTGAGCTCCCGATGCGTGAAGACCGGATGCTGCAGCCCGTCTCCCCCTATGGCGTCTCGAAGCTCGCCGCCGAGCACCTCTGCTACCTGTACTGGAAGAATTATGGGGTGCCGACTGTATCGCTCCGCTACTTCACAGTCTACGGCCCCCGGCAGCGGCCCGACATGGGAATCAACAAGTTTGTCAAGGCCATCCTGAAGGGTGATCCGATCACCATCTATGGCGACGGAACCCAGACCCGCGACTTCACCTATATTGATGATGCCGTCGAGGCGAATGTGGCGGCGGCTCTCTGTGACGCCAACAATAGTGCTGTCTGTGGTGAGACCTTCAATATCGGCGGCGGCAACCGGATCAGTGTCCGGGATCTGATCGCCGCCATTGAGGGGGCAACAGGCAAAACGGCGAGGATCGAGTATGCCGACGAGCAGAAAGGCGATGTCCAGGATACCTGGGCAGATGCGCAGAAGGCGGAGAAGGGCCTTGGGTGGTCTGCGAAGGTGCGGATTCACGAGGGGCTGGAGAGGTATGTGGCGTGGATTGATGGCGGGGATAGCCATTAATCTGACCTGACATGGCCTCTTCTTTGTATTTTGTATTTTCCCGTTAGATAGGATTTGTGTTCAGATCAGGTTCTGTAACTCTTGCAGGTATATCTCTGGCAGGCATATCTTCCTGTCCGGGCGTATCGATACACTGCCTGAGCCAGAGCTCCGTGCAGATTATCCGCCAGATTTCGCCTGAATAGGAGCTCGCCTGAATAGGAGGAGCGGCCCTCGACGAAGTCACGGTAGGTTGCAAGCACCTCGTCTGCATTTCAGTAGGGGCGTGATCTGAATGAGGGTAAGGTGAGGATCTTTACAATTTTGGGCTGCATTGCCTCCTTCATCCATACTTCCTCTGGTGTTGAGAAGCCGCGCTTATCCATCCGGCACCTGATTGTTTCCGGAAGGAGTCCTTTTGTTGCTTTTCTCAGGATATATTTTGTAATGCCTCCCCTGATCTTCTGATCTTCAGGAAGTGATGCGAGGTATTCAACCAGGCGGTAGTCGAGGAACGGAACACGCGACTCAATTGAGAAGGCCATTGATGTCCTGTCTTCCCAGTGGAGCATGTAGGGGAGGTTTGCACGGGTGAGATCGACTGCTAATGCTTCTCCAAGGGTACCCTGGTATCTGGGAAGGGGATCAGCCCCTACAATCCTGATCAATCCACGTCGCTTCCTCCGGGTGATGACCTGGTGTAGTGCAAACCAGAAGAAGCTCCGGTGATGCCGGAGGATACCGATCACCTCCTTAATCGCAATGAGGGGATGACTGGCCCTGATCAGGCCCCGGAGATGTGGGATGTGGTAGGCGATATAACCTCCAAGCAGCTCATCTGCACCCTGACCGTCCAGAACAACCTTGACATGTCTGCTCGCTTTCCGCATCACACAGTACTGGGAATACATGGTGAGGCTTGCGAATGGCTCATCATTGCTGTAGAGGAGGTGATCGAGATCCTCCCATATTGTCTCTGGTCCTGGATAGGTTGGATGTGATCTGACGTGTGTATCGTCTGCAATGATGTCGATGTACTCACTCTCATCAAACTGCTTATCTGAGAAACATGCTGAGAAGGTATTCTGGAGTTCATTGCCATTGTTGGAATTATCGTGTCGAAGCACCCTGTTAATAAGTGCGGTGAGAGTTGAGGAGTCAAGTCCGCCTGAGAGGCAGGTTCCAACCGGCACGTCAGATCTGAGATGCAGCCTGACTGCATCTTTCATCAGGGCAAGAAAATCCTCAGCATACTCTTCATCGGTTGTCGAGGTTGTTCTGAGTGCCGGGTTCATGGAGATCTCCCAGTATGGGATCTGTTCTCCGACACCTGCTTCTGTCACAGTCAGGGTATGGCCGGGAAGGATCTGGAAGATGCCGTCAAAGAGGGTTTCTTCTGTATGATCGGTTAACGCCCATCCAAGGAAGTCAGAGAGGCGTGCTTCGTTTACGGATCTTCCAATACATGGGTGTTCCCTTAGTGCCTTGATCTCGGATGCGAAGATGAATGAACCGTTCATTATTAAATAATAGAACGGCTTAATCCCGAAACGATCACGTGCGCAGAAGAGCTCCTCTCTCATACTATCCCAGAGTGCAAATGCCCACATCCCATTGAAGCGTGACAGGCATTCTGCACCCCACTCTTCATAGGCATGAATAATCACCTCGGTATCAGATTCGGAACTAAATGTATGGCCAAGATCCCGGAGTTCCTCTCGCAATTCCTTATAATTGTAGATCTCACCGTTGTAGACGATCCAGATGGTCTCATCCTGATTTGACATCGGTTGGTTACCGGTTTCCGAGAGGTCGATGATCGCAAGGCGACGGTGTGCAAGGCCGATCCGGTCGTCTACATAGACTCCATCGCCATCCGGTCCCCGGTGAGCAAGGGTTTGAGACATCCGGTGGAGAAGGTCAGGACTGACCTGCCCGCCACCTATGATACACTGCCCTGCAATGCCGCACATGGAATACATCTACGGCTTGAGAAGGTAAAAATTATACTCAGACAAGTGTATCTGGGCCAATTTGGGTGTGGTATTATACACGCCATCTTCGATTAAATGTTACTGCTTCTTTGAGGTACTCTCCCACACCCGCATGTCTTTTCCCAGGTTGAGGAGTCCTCTGAGGAGATATGCCTGGTTTGTTACAAAGGCTGTTATGATATTGCTCTTCGAGATGAGGCTGATTGCTAGAAATGCAGCAATTGCTCCAATGGGTAGGAGAAAATTGATGAGAAGAAGGCTGGTCAGCAGGAAGATACAACTGATGAAGAAGAGGAGAGGAGTTAGAAGGTACATCATTATTCTGAGCGGGTAGAAGAGTCGTGAAAATGGTCTCTTTTTCTTCAATAAGTCAAAATTTGCGACTGTTGCCTCAATCAGCCTGGTGGCTCTCCGGATCTTTTGTTTATATTGTCTTGAAAAGTTCTCTGGTATATCCTCGTAAACAACAGCATCAATTTCATAGACTGCCCTGTATCCGCGTCTGATAGCTTCAAAAGCGGTGTTTGCATCGTCTGCACCACGGCGATCATCGATCCGATGCACGCGATCTTTTTTAAATGCAACAAGCCCGCCATTAAAGTTATATGTTGAATCGACTGCGCTCTCCCATGCACACATCCTCCCATAGTAGTCGCGATATGTGTTCTCTATTTGGGATGTGTGTGTCAATTCTTCAGGGAGTGGCCTGAGATCACCACAGACTGCAGCAATCCTATCTTCGCTCATGAGCCTTGTGATCAGCTTTTTAAGAGCATTTTTCTCAAAGAAGACATCGGCATCTGTTGTAACCAGAATGGAATGGCTTGCAGCTTCGATCGCTCTGTTAATGGATCTGTTTGTCCCCATACGTTCCTGGTTCTTCATTACCGTATTGTTGATGCCCGCCTCCCGACAAGCATCTTCTGCATCCCCAAGTGTATTATCTGATGAACAGTCATCAACAAGAATTATTTCATATTTATCGATTGGATACTCGGATTCTTTTATATTGAAGATCCTCTCCCTGATAACTGATGCTTCGTTGTATGCTGCAATGATGATACTGATCTCCGGATAATCCTCTGGTTCCTGAGCAGGGACTTCTTTTTTTCCCAGATGAATTCCTGTAAAGAAAACAAGGTAGGGAAAGATTGCGACGACGAGGATGAAGAATCCAATGAAGAGGGTTAAAGAAAGCAGCATTAGTACATTTTTATGGGAGGATATATAAATGACTTCGGAAGGGTTTGAGGTTATGAGGCCATCAAAACAAATGACCCTGAATTTCATCCCATCAAATCAGGATGGGGTTTGTTTTGATGGCTCCGATGGCTTCTGTGCTTTCATGATCCATTTTTATTATGATCAAATGCATAGAATGATCACATGCTTAAGGGGTCAGATATTCAAATACAAAAGCGGACGGTACGATATCTTTTCATCGCCGTCTGTCTCGTCGCGTTTGCCCTCCTCACATTCTGGTTTCGGACACTCCCGGTCTCCCAGATTGCTACCGAGCACTGGGCCAGCCTCATTGCTGTTGGCTGTCCGGATGTCTGGTTCAGTCTCCGGCAGATTGAACAGATCGTGACACATTTTCCATCATACTCGTGGTTTGACCCGATGACTGGTTTCCCGGATGGTCGGGTAGTTCATTGGGGCCCACTTTATCCATTAATGGCTTCGGTACTCGTTCTCCTGATGGGAGCATCAACACGGCCTGAGATGATGTATGTTGCTTCGTTTCTCTCTCCCCTGATGGCGGTTGCAATGGTCCCGGTGATGTATGGGCTCGGCGCAAAGCTTGTGGACTGGAAGACGGGGCTTGTGTCTGCCGGGTTTATCTCGATTGTTGCCGGGCAGTATGCGTATCGTTCGCTCTACTCGTTTATCGATCATCATATCACCGAGACGCTCTTCTCGGCACTCTTCTGTTTGTGTTTTATCATCGCGATGATGAAGCTGAAGGAGAGCGGGGTGCGCCTTACAGATCTGGAGAGCCTGAAAAATCCGGTACTGATCTATCCTGCGCTTGCGGGCTTTGCGTTTCTCCTTGGCATGTACAACATGGGGACAATGCTTGTCTTCCTCCTTCTTGTTGCCGTCTATACCCTTATCCAGATGATCGTGGATCATATCAGAAAGCAAGAGACGGATTATCTTGTCGTGACAAATGCGGTCACATTTTTCGTTGTGATAATCGGTCTTATCCCCTTTGGGCTGGTTCACACCGGGTTTGGGCTGGGCCGCTATAACGTTGGCAATCTTCTGCTCGCCTTATTTGTTATTATTGGATCCCTCCTTCTCTATGCTATCTCTCGGTATCTGGCAGATCGCCCCTGGTACTATTACCCTGCGTCCCTTGCGGGTTTGTGTGTGATCTCATGGATTGTTGGTAATCTTGCCCTTCCTACAGTATTTGGTGCCTGGTATGGGCGGTTTAGCAGTGTTGTCGGGATGGGTGCAACGACGCTGACTGTCCAGGAGGCGATGCCCTGGCAGTTTGCAAACGCGGTATCGGTATTTAACTGGGGCTGGATCCTCGTTGCCGGGGGGGTTTTGTATCTCCTGTACCTGATATGGAAGAGAAACGATGCACCTGCCCTCTTCACGCTCGTCTGGTTTGCGCTCATCCTCTTCATGACCATGCGGCAGGTCCGGTTTGAATACTACCTGGCCGCAAATATTGCCCTGATGGCGGCGATATGTGTTGGTGCTGTCATGCAGATCGGCGGCCGGGATCTGCTCCGGCTCACTGGCATTGCGAAATTCCTCAAGCCTAAGGATGACGCCGTGCCTCCGGAGGATCTTCCTGATATCCCGGAAAAGCCCGGAAAGAAGGGACAAAAACAGAAAAAGGATCAGCAGAAAAGAAAGGAGCGGAAAAAAGCCCCGGCAGAACCGCCTGCAAGCCCGCTCCGATCAGGCCTGCTCGTTGTGACAGTACTCATCGCCCTTCTCTTTGTACATTCCGGAGCCTCGGCGAATTATACGATCGGCACTAATGTCAGGGAGGGTATTAATTCAGACTGGCTGGTTGCACTCACATGGCTTGGAGAGAATTCGCCGGATCCTGGTGTGGACTATTATGAGATCTATGATTCACCACAAGCACGCGATGTCTTTGAGTATCCGCCAGAAGCATATGGGGTTCTCTCCTGGTGGGATTATGGCCACTGGATAACGTTTGTCTCAAAGAGAATACCGGTTGCAAATCCGTTCCAGCAAAATGCACGAACGTCTGCTCATTTCTTCATGGAGACAGATGTCGATGCTGCATCAGCAATGCTTGATGATCTTGGCGTCAGGTATATTATCACCGACATTGAGATGACAACCGGCAAGTTCTGGGCAATGGCAACCTGGCACGATCCGGTGAATGCGACTGGCCACTTCCAGAAGCGGGTTCTCTACGAGGAGTCTGCGGGCTCATATTCACAGGTACAGCTCCAGCGCGAGAGTTATTTCCAGACGATGATCCAGCGGCTCCATGCGTTTGATGGATCTGCAGTAGTTCCAGAACAGATACTGGTTGTTCAGTCCGCGCCAGCAAATGAGCTTGGCATTGCCGATACCTCAACACCTGTGATCATTGGTGTTGGTGAGACAGAATCGGTTGATGAGGCGCGGGCATATATTGCTGAATTTGAGAAGACGGCACCTGCCGGCCAGACAGCCGAGATCCTCTCCCCCGAGATGTTTGTCTCTTCTACTGAGCTGGACGCACTCCCAAATATCCGGCTTGTATATGAATCGCCGACAAATGTTCTCAGGGACGGCGGCGACATCAGGTACGTGAAGGTCTTTGAAGTTGTGCCTGGTGCTGTTCTCGAGGGTGAAGGGATGATTGAGGTGCCAGTTGAGACGAATACCGGCCGCACATTCACCTATCGGCAGGAGAGCCGGGATGGGGTATTTGTACTGCCGTATCCAACCGAGGCAGGGCCTGATGATGTGGTTGTGGCAACAGGACCGTACCGGATTGTTGAGACCGGGCAGGAGGTATCTGTTCCATACCAGGCGGTGATTGAGGGATTGAGGATCTAAAAAGAGGGTTTCCTCATATCTTTTTTGGGTTCTTCTCCATATTTCTGAACCTCCCCACCGCCTCCGATACCCGCGCCGCATGTGCTTCAATCACTTTTCATGATCTCGGTGTTGCATTGGGATCGATTTTCCCGCGGGTAGGAGAGATATCTGTAGATCTGAAGTGAGGATGATACCTCGATACCTTCCAATAATTACTCATGAATCAGGAAAACCTGGGCGAATCAGAAATTTGGAGAAGAGTCTTATTGATGAGCGGGGGGGAGCGTACTGCAGTCACCCAGCCTCTTGAAGCGTACGAGCAGTTGCAGGAAGATCTCCATGATCTGACCATGGTGGCAGAGCGAAGAACTGAATCGACAACCACACTTGAAGAGCAGAAAAAAGCGGCTCTGAATTTGTATTATCACGACAATTCTCCTCCTCAAGGCTCAGCGGAATACCTATATCCCTTCAGGTATACTTTAGTATATGGCAGGAGAAGTGACCACCATCAAAATTACTCCCGGTGTGAAACAAAGACTTGATACGTTGAGACGATTTCCCCGCGAGTCTTATAACGAGATAATCTCACGGCTTGCAGCGGAAAATGAGGAAGAAGGAATTACTGAAGAAGATATCTGTGATATTGAGGAAGCGCTTGAGGATATCAAGGCGGGCCGTGTATATTCGACTGCTCAGCTGAAAGAGAAACTCGGTCTTGATTGAATGGAATATGCAATTGTCTGGACCGACAAATCCCGAAAAAACCTTGAAAAAATACCAAAAAAAACCGCTGCAAGGATCATCGAGCGTGTCGACGATATTCGTGACGATCCCTTTCCGCACATTGACCGGTTGGCGGGATCACCCTGGTATAAATACCGGGTGGGCAAATACAGGGTTATTCTTGATATAAAACGAAATGCGTTGATCATATTTGTGATTAAGGTTGGTCCAAGAAGGGTCGTCTACAGAAACCTTGAGTGATGGGATTTGCCGTTTGGAGGTGAGAGTTGGGAAACGATATAATGCAGATATCTTCTCATACAATCCGATCTATGCTTCTTTCCCCCCCCCCGTTTATCGGGCTTGTGAAGTCGTTTTACGTCTCTTTCGTTTTCGGAATGAATATGGCTCGCCAGATCATTTCAGAATCATCTAAATGGGCGAGGAGACTCCGGCATTCATGCCGGGGAGAAATCGCCCGAAATTGAAACATAACGTATAACGTGTGGTACAACCCAAATCGATATAATGGCTATTCGAACAGTGTCAAATTATCTGCGACTGTCCCAACGACAGCATTATATTATTGACACGCTCGCATACCATGCAAAGAATCTGTACAATGTTGCATTGTACAATACCCGGCAGCATTACTTTGAATATTGCGAAAACATTTCGGTTCTCCAGACGATTCGGCCGGATATTGCATCAAAGGTCACCACCTGTGTCGGTTCCTTTCTCCCCTATACCCGGAAGAAAGACTTTCCCTACAAAGATATCTCAAATTATGCCCGGTCCCGCCAGAATGAGAACTATCCGCTGCTCCATAGTGATGTTGCGCAGCAGACCATCAGAAGTGTTGAAGAAGCGTACAGCTCGTATTTTGCACTCATGCGGATCTACCACTCCGGCGGACTCCCACACCGACCACGTCTTCCACGCTATCTGGAGAAGGATGGTCGGTACAAACTGGCTTTTCCTGCGTCACATATCACGATCCGAAACGGCAATGTCACCCTCGGCATGGCACGAATGTTTAAAAAACAGCATGGTTTAACCGGGAAAGAACTGACCTTCAAAATTCCGCCACATATCCAGCCAAACCAGATCCGTGAAGTGACTATTGTTCCAGTCCATAACGGGAAGGTATACAAGATCGATTTTGCGTATACTGTTCCCGTACAACCAACATTTTTACATCCTGACCATTATCCTCAGCGCTTTTACCACCTCCTTCCCTGAAAGGACTGGCAGTTTAGATATCATAGGTTGATGGCAACAAATGTCTCTTTTCGTCCTTCTTTCTGATAGAGTGGAACACCATCCTGTGCAAGCGAACGAAGATGAAGTTCGATTGCTTCGGCAATATTCTTCTTTGCCTCCTCCTCATTTTTTCCTTGAGAGATGCACCCCGGAAGTGCGGAACTGTAGCGATATACCATCCATCCTCATCCTGTTCAAGAAAAATTATAAAATTCAAATCCATCCACTCCAACCCGTTCTCTCATTTTATCCATAATTCTACACCTGGGTTCTCTAGCATTTGGTGAATAAATAACCTTCTGATAGACTGGCAACCATGGCGAGGGATTGCGTGAGTGATTGCGTGCATAATCTTTTGATAGCTACCCCACAAAAGCTCACAGCCAATTTCCTTTGCGTGTGTGAGATAGCTCCGTGGTAGTCTGTTAGACCCGGAACACACCAGAAGGGAATATGCGAATCACAGAAGCAGCGAGGTCTTTGAGATGGAAGCCATGGTTCTGTCAAAGGTTGTGCACCATGCCCGGATCCGGATGATTGATCAGACCCCCTCCACCTTTATAATCGAATACTACATACGTCTGCCCATCAAACAATTCGGTAGCAACGAGGATCAACCGTGTCGACCATCAGAAACGCCAGCTCCATTCTCTACTATCTCTTTGGCCCCTTCAAGAAGCTGCTTGCTCTGTATCTTCTTGCGGTGATAGTACTTGCGGGGCTGGAAGTTTTCCGGGTGTCGCTTGTCTATCCGATCATTAATTTCGGGCTTGATGTTGATAACCAGCACCGGCTGCTTGACACATTTTTTGATCTGATCCTCCCTGCATCAGTGCATCCGTTCCTCGCCTCGGCACTGCTGCTCCTTCTGACAACTGGTGTGATTGCCGGCTTTTATGCTGTGGTTGCATATGCCGGAGCATATGTCTTTGCAACAGTCCGTGATTCACTCGATCGGCGTATCTTTGCCCGCCTGATTGGAAATGATTACAGCTACTTTGCAGCAAAAAAGCAGGGGGATCTGCTGTATATCGGGCAGGGGGCAGTGACAGAAGGTGGACAGGCTATTAAAAGCTTCATGGAATGTATCAAGAACTCACTGATGGCCCTCCTCTACCTGCTGTTTATCTTGTATCTCTCGTTCTGGCTGACGGTAGCACTTCTCATCCTGGGTGCAGTGTATGCCATCCTTATCAGGCAGCAGCTCTTCACCCGTGTATACAGAAACAGCTCGATTTTAAATGCAGCACTTATGGAGAAGTCGGTTGCCTACCAGGAGTTCATCTCAGGTATCAAGACGATCTTCATCACCGGCTCCCATTCCTTCTGGGCTGATAGGTATGATGCTGCGGTCCGCAAGCTCAAGAAGGCATATACCTTTGTTCAGGCACTCGGTAAACTCCCCTCCATCATCAATGACTTTCTCATGTTCTCGATCATCGCGCTTGGTGCGGTTGTGCTGTATGTGTCGACAGGCGGGGATTTCCTCTCGTACATCGGACTTTTCGGGACATTCATGCTTGCATTGTACCGTCTTGTTCCTGCAGCAACCCAGGCGCAGACCAATCTGACGTCAATGGTACAGTATCTCCCGGCGCTTGAACTCATCTATGCAGAACTGAGCCGTGAGGACGGTGAGCGGGAGAAGCGGGCGAAAGAGGGGCAGGGCAAGCCGTTTGCATTCAGAGACTCAATCCGGTTTCAGAATGTTTATTTCCGCTATCCTGCTGCAACACGGGATACGATTCGTGATGTCTCCTTTGAGATACAAAAGAAGTCAACAGTTGCAATTGTCGGGGATTCCGGATCTGGGAAGACGACGATTGCCAATCTCCTTGCCCTTCTGTATACGCCGGATAGGGGGGTGATCGCAGTCGATGGAACAGATGTACATGAATATGATCCCAGAGAGTACCTGCGAGCTCTTGGCTACATCGGCCAGGAGACGTTTATCTATCACGATACAATCGGAGAGAATATCCGGTTTGGGCTCCACTGCACCGATGAAGAGATTATCGCTGCCGCACAACGTGCGGATGCCCATTCATTCATCATGGCAACCGATCATGGCTATGATACCATCATTGGCGATCAGGGCATGAAGCTCTCAGGCGGCCAGCGGCAGCGGGTTGCGATCGCACGAATTATTCTTCGGAACCCGGAGATCCTGCTCCTGGATGAGGCAACAAGTTCGCTTGACAATATCTCTGAGAAGCGGATTGTTGATGCAATCCAGCAGCTCTCAAAGAATATGACGGTGATCACAATTGCCCACCGGCTCTCAACAATTCAGAATGCGGATGTGATCTATGTGTTAAGTGAGGGGAGGATAGTGGAGAGCGGGAGCCATGAAGAGCTGCTGGGGCGGAGAGGAGAGTACTATCGGTTGTATCTTGGGCAGGAGAGGGAAGAGAAGAACGAGAAGAACGAGCTATCTTCCTGAAGTTTTCTGGTGGCTGAACTGGATTGGACTGTGGTGCTGTTCTCAGCCGCCCCTTACCAGAGCACTTATCAAAGCACTTATCGCTTTCTGTACGAATAGTATGAAGAGAGGTGCATTGTCAGCACATGGTTTTAACAGAACATCCGGATCCCACAGTCTGCGTCGTCGGCCTCGGGTATGTCGGCTACCCGCTCGCATGTGCATTTGCTGAAAAGATCCAGACGATCGGCTATGACGTCGATGCGAAGAAGATCGCCGCGATCAACGCTACCCCCGGCAACCTAATCGAGGCGACGACTGATCCAACGCCGATAGGAACTGCAGATATTGTCATCGTTGCTGTCCCGACACCGGTCACAAAGGCCAAGGATCCTGATATCTCGTATATCGTCTCTGCCGGGGAGACGGTGGGGAAGCAGATGAAAGCAGGTGCGATCGTTGTTCTTGAATCAACCGTCTACCCCGGCCTCACCGAGGAGGTCTTCGTCCCGGCGCTTGAGCGTGCATCAGGCCTTGTCTGCGGCCGCGACTTCTTCGTCGGCTACTCGCCTGAGCGGATCAACCCGGGCGACGACGACCATACCCTCGAGAAGATCACAAAAGTCGTCGCCGGCATGGACGAGGCAACCGCGGCCCGGCTCGCCGCCCTGTATGGAATGATCACAACTGTCCATCTTGCGCCTGACATCCGGACAGCTGAGGCGGCAAAAGTGATCGAGAATGTCCAGCGGGACTTAAATATCGCTCTGATGAACGAGCTTGCGATCATCTTCGGCAGGATGGGTATCGACACCCGGGCAGTCCTTGAGGCGGCTGCCACCAAGTGGAACTTCCACCGCTACCGGCCGGGCCTCGTCGGCGGCCACTGCATCCCGGTTGACCCTTACTATCTGGTGATGAAGGCAGAAGAGCTCGGCTACCACCCGCAGGTGATCCTGGCCGGCCGGGCGATCAACGACGCGATGCCCCGGCATGTTGCCCAGCTGGCGATCAAGGAGCTGAACCGGGCAGGCAGGGTGATCAAAGGCTCCCGCCTCCTCATCATGGGCCTTACCTACAAGGAGAATGTCCCTGACACTCGTGAGAGCCCGGTGGAGGAGATGATCCGGGAGTTAAAAGAGTTTGAGATCGAGGTCTATGGGTACGACCCCCTCCTCAGGGCAGAGGATATCGAGTATTTTGGGGCGCGACCTGTGACATCGCTTGGAGAGATTGGTGGCCCGGTTGACTGCATTGTGATCAATGCCCCACACGCGTCTTTCTCAGAACTGACGCTGGAGACGGTCTGCGGGATCTGCAATGGCAAACCGATCGTTGTTGATGTGACCGGTATGTTGCGGAATGATATAAAGGTCAGGGAAGAATGTGTTTACAGAACTTTGTAGCTCCGGATGACCAGATTATCGCCGCTGCAGAGCGTGCCAACATCCACACCTTCATCGCCGCCCTCCCGGATGGCTATGACGCAATCGTCGGCGACCAGGGGCTGAAGCTCTCCGGCGGCGAGAAGCAGCGGATCGCGATCGCCCGCGCCCTCGTCCGCGAGCCCGAGATCTTGGTGCTGGACGAGGCGACGAGCAACCTGGACAACGAGTCAGAGGCGATCGTCCAGGCATCCATCAACCAGATATCAGAGACGATCACCACCTTTATCATCGCCCACCGGCTCTCGACGATCCGAAGGGCAGATACGATCTATGTGATGAGCAAGGGGAGGATCGTTGAGAGCGGGGGACATGAGGAGTTGCTGGAGAGGAAGGGGAAGTACTGGGAGTTGTATGAAAGTGGGGTGTGAATGAGATGATGATATTCATTATTGTGATTGAAGGAGATCTGAATGATTTCTATTGATTCACAGAAAAAAATCAAATTCGGCTCGAAAGCCGAGACGCTTGCACAAATCAATAATTTATCATTATCATGTACGATACCGCCCTTCACATTCTTCTCTCGAAAAGACTGGAGAATTCAGTCAGCTTCTCTGCTGGAAAAGATATCAAAATCATTCCAACCTTATCTTGTTGCAGTACGCAGCTCGGCAGCCTGTGAAGACGGAATCGGTCTGTCAAATGCCGGGGCATTTGAATCTATCCTCAATATTAATCCAGACAATACAAAAGAACTTCGTGAAGCGATTGAAAAGGTATTCGCCTCTTATCCTGAACAGGATGAAGCAGATCAGGTTCTTGTTCAACAGATGGTTACAGGGATTGCCGTCAGTGGTGTCATCCTAACCCGCTTCGTTGATGATGGATCTCCCTATTATGTGCTCAACTATGATGACGAGACCGGCCGAACCGATTCCATCACAGGCGGTACCGGCGTTCACAAGACGGTGATGGTGTACCGGAAATATAAGGAAGAATATTTCGATTCTCCCCGTGTCCGAAAGATGCTTGCTTTAGCTCAGGAAATTGAAGAGATCTGCGGGTGGGTCCCCCTTGATATTGAGTTTGCTATTGATCATGATGGCTCCGTGTATCTATTACAGGTTCGGAGGATCAGCACCGTTGGAGGCTGGCATCCGGATACAGAACACCGGGTATCTCGTGTAATCCCTCAGGTAGAACGTTTTATTGAGCACCTCTCTGCACGAAGAAAAGGTCTTTTCGGGGCATCGTCAATATTTGGCAATATGCCGGATTGGAATCCGGCAGAACTGATCGGTCCAATCCCTTCTCCCCTCGCCGCATCACTCTTCCGAAAACTGATCTCTTCGAATGCCTGGAGTGTTGCACGGGCGCAGATTGGCTACCATAAGATACCCCGTACAGAGTTGATGGTGCTCATCGGCGGACGGGCATATATTGATGTCCGGGCCAGTTTCAACTCATTTCTCCCAAAAGGGATCCCTGAAGAGATTGGAGAGAAGCTGATCAATGCATGGCTTGCCAGACTCTCGGCCAACCCAAGTCTCCATGATAAAGTCGAGTTTGAGGTCGCCCACACAGTGCTGGACTTCACATTTGATACCGTATTTGCTGAGCGATATGGTGACGTTCTAACTCCTGAGGAGACTTGTATCTTCAAAGCCTGCCTACAGGAATTTACGAACAATGCTCTTGATATGACCGCTGCTGGCAGCCTGCCAAAGGCACTCTCCAGAATTGATAGCCTGGCAGAGGAACAGAGCAATGGTGCCCTTGAAATCAAGACAGAGAGCCCTGTTGCTCTGGCAGCGTTTATTGCCGATCTTCTGGAAGACTGTATTCAGTATGGCACCATTCCGTTTACCATTATTGCCCGGCACGGGTTCATAGCTGAGACGCTGCTTCGCTCTGCCATACAACGTGGCGCGATCACCAGGGAAAGGGTCGCTGAGTTCAAATCATCATTCAATACTATTATGGGTGAACTTGCACGTGATACGCAGGCGGTTTGTGAAGGCCGCCTCGATGAAGCTGTATTTCACGAGCGCTACGGTCACCTGCGTCCCGGTACTTTTGATATTATGTCACCCTGCTATCGGGATCGACCCGATCTCTTTGACAACTGCAACATAGCAGATAGAGCCGATCATCAGGGTCCATTCACTTTAACAGATGAGGAAGAGCAGGCAATCAATACTCTTTTGCAAAAGGCGGGCGTTGGCTCCATAGACGCAGAAGGACTCTTTGCATATGCTCAGGCAGCAATTTGCGGGAGGGAGTATGGGAAGTTTGTCTTCTCCCGCAACCTTTCAGCAGCGCTTGAGGCGATTGCATCATGGGGTGAGTTCTATACCCTCGGGAGAGAGGATCTTTCTTATCTCACAATTGATGATATCATCGACAGCTGCTACACCTCAACGCGGGATGAAATGACATCTGTCCTGATGCAGAAAGTAGATCAGGCACGCATCGGACAATCTTTTGCCAAACTGTTGAAACTCAGCTATCTGATTCGTGGTGTCCGGGACATTCATGTCGTACCTATCCACCGCTCTGAGCCGAACTTCATTACACAGAAGAAGATCGAGAGGCCTTGCAAGTTCCTTGATGCAACAACGCTCAATTCAGGCTCATTGAAAGATTATATCATCTGTATCGACAATGCGGACCCCGGTTTTGACTGGATCTTTTCAAAGGGTATTGCAGGATTAATTACTAAATATGGGGGGGCAAACTCTCATATGGCGATCCGTTGTGCCGAACTGCAGCTGCCTGCTGCCATCGGCTGTGGTGAGGATCTCTTTGAAAGGTTACGGAACTGCCGGAAGATTGTACTGAATTGTGAATCAAGGGTAATCAGACCTCTGGGGTATTATGAGGGGTAGTACGGATCTCCGTCTGGGTCTATCCATGCGGGTTGTGGAAGCGACCGGATATGTTGAGCCTCGTGATGCCCTGGCACAGGACTGGTCGGTCTTTTTAAAGCGTGTACTTCCGGACGCCCACTGGATTCCTGTACCCAATATTGGGAAGGATGTTAGTGAATTAATTGAGTACTGGGGTTTGAATGGTTTCATCCTGACAGGTGGGAACAATATCCATGATGCTCCAATACGTGATGAAACCGAATTGACTATGCTGGAGTATGCAACCCGGAATACATTGCCGGTCCTTGGGGTCTGCCGGGGGATGCAGATGATCTGCCATTACTATAATCAGAGTCCTCTCCCCTGCCAGAATCCTCACAACCATGTTGCAACAATCCACAGGGTACATTTGACAGACAATTTTCTGCAATGGGATGAAGATGAATTGACGGTCAACTCATTCCATGAGCAGTGTGTGGGTACAGGCGATCATTTTAGAGGAGAGTTAAAGTCATTTGCCATTGCCGATGATGGACTTGTTGAGGGGGTCATAAATGCCGAAAAGACGTTGCTTGGTATCATGTGGCATCCCGAGAGAGAGAATCCGGCGTCAGACTTTGACGAATATCTAATTAGAACTTTCTTTTCGAGATAAGAGGAATAAAAATGCGTGGAATCATACTTGCAGCAGGACGCGGTTCACGACTGGACCGAAGAACCGATGACAGGCCGAAATGCCTGGTGGAGCTATCCGGACATCCGCTATTAGAGTGGCAACTGGGAGCGATGCATAATGCAGGCATCGATGATATTCTTGTTGTCAGAGGATATCGCGGTGAGATGATAAAAGGAGCATTTGAGGTGCGTGATAACCCCGACTGGCCGCAGACACACATGGTAGCAAGCCTGATGTGTGCCCATGAATGGCTTGCTGAGGATGAGTGTATTATATCATACTCTGATATCGTGTATGGTGCAGATGCCATTACTCAGTTGAGTAATGCGGATGGATCACTTGCCATCCTCTATGATACACGGTGGCGCGAACTCTGGCAGGAGCGGTTTGATGATCCGCTCTCTGATGCAGAGAGTTTCTCTGTTGATGAGAATGGAAATATTCTGGATATTGGGCGGAAAGGAGTTTCATTTGATGATATCCATGGACAATACATGGGTTTGTTGAAGTTCACTCCTGAATCATACCGGTGGATTGCTACACTGCTTGATAATCAGGTCGAGTTGAAGAACAAACTGGATATGACGTCTCTACTATCACGCCTTATTCAGGACGGACATTCTATTCAGGGAGTACCCTGGGATGGGGTATGGTGCGAGGTTGATGATGGATCTGATCTTGAAGTTGCTGAAGGAAAGGTTCGGGCAGGAGAGCTTGTTTTTCCCAAATAGTTCAAAACGATTTGTTGAGGTTCTCTGATATGATCATATGGCTGGTAGGGTTGTCCGGGTCAGGGAAGACAACCATTGGAAGAGAGATGTATAAGCTCTGGAAGCCTCATGCTCCAAATACCGTCATGGTTGATGGGGACGATGTCCGGAGGATACTTGGCTGTGATACCGAGCCCCGTGACTATACAATGGAGGGGCGAAGAAATCTGGCCATGCAATATGCTGAGATCTGTTTATGGCTGGATGAACAGGATATTAATGTGATCTGCTGTACCATCAGTAACTTTGAAGATATCTATATCAATAATCGGGAGCGGTTTTCTAAGTACTATCAGGTCTTTATTGATGCACCAATTGAACTTCTGAAAAAGAGAGATCCGAAGGGTCTTTACAGCCGGGCAGCAGCGGGTACAGAAACAAATGTTGTTGGGATCGATCTTCCCTTCACCCCTCCAAAAACTTCTGATTATACAATTTGTAATGATGAAACAGCACCCAGCCCTGAAGACATCGCTTATGGTATTTTAAAAGCAGCGGGGATTGTATGAAAAATCGGCTGGATCGCTGGATATTTGGTAAAGAACAGGAGATCCTTGCTCTTGAAACAGATGGACCTCCTCCAAAATACGCCGATCTCCACCTCCACACCACCGCCTCCGACGGCACCCTCACCCCCCGTGAGCTAGTTATCGCGGCAAAAGATGCAGGGCTCTCCACCATTGCTATCACCGATCATGATACGATCGATGGCATCGAAGAGGCATGCCGAGCTGGCCGCGAGTTTGATCTGGAGGTGATCCCTGGAATCGAACTCTCTACAATAGACGGCAAAAAGGAGATTCATATCCTGGGTTATTTCATTGATCCCACGAATTGCAGTTTAAATGCCATCATCCAAAAGATGATTGATGCCCGGGAGAATCGGGCTGTTCGTATGGTGGAGAAACTCAATGAGCTTGGGATCGAGATTACCGTTGAAAGGGTGCGTGAGATTTCAGGAACAACATTTATCGGCAGACCGCATATTGCGCGGGTAATGCAGGAGATGGGCTATATTGAAGAGCAGTCTGAAGCATTCACAACAGAGTACATCGGCAGCGGCGGAAGGGCATATATTGAGCGGTTTAAGATAACGCCCGCGGATGCCATCTCACTGATTCATGAGGCTGGCGGTGTGGCTGTTCTTGCGCATCCAGGTTATCTTGGTGATCGGAGTACGCTTGGTGAAGAAGATATTGCGCGGTATGTCGGGTTAGGGTTGGATGGGGTGGAGGTGTATTATGCAAAGCATACAGAAGAGCAGGTTGAGTATTATAAGGGATTGGCACTTACGTATGGGTTGATGATGACCGGAGGATCGGATTTTCATGGGGGTAAGGATTTATTATCATTTTTTATCATCAAGTCGGTAGTGTGAGTAGTTCATATAAAAAATGAATGGTGCGTTAATGAGTATTAATTATAATGATTTATTTCATCACCTTGAAAACCTGAAAATTGTTGTTCTTGGTATAGATTATACACGACCCGGATCTGATTTTTTCCAGAGCTTAACTGATGGTCATCCGGAAATTATTCAGACAACTGGAACCTGCCTTTATAGATATCATGGGTTTTGGGGTTCTGCTGTATCAAAAGATAATGTACAGGATCTAGTTGAAGAATTTATATATTTCCCATATCATATGCCCCTTTTTGATTCAAGATTCAGAGTTACAGAGAGATGGAATAAACTTGGTGTTAATAAAAATGAACATTTTGAAGTAGATATTCCGTTATTCCGCCAACATGCACTGGGTTTTATGGAAGGAAAAGAAGTAAACTTCCGTAATTTCTTTTTAGCGGTTCATGGTGCATATGCTTTAACCTTGGGTCAGAATATTAAAAATGCGAAGATTATTTTTTATCATATTCATCATATTAAAAACTGGGAAAGATATATGCCTGATTTCCCAAATTTTAAAATTATAATAATGACAAGGGATCTCAGAGATGGATTAGTTTCATATATTGAACATAGAAAACCTGGATCAGCTAGTTACTGTCGACCAGACTCTCATATTGCCCCATTGAGCACATATTCATCGATTTTTTATTATGTTAAGAAATATGATGATGTCATCTTCCTTTCTCTCAGGGATCTTCATCATGAGCCATCTAAGATACTTAGCTGCTTTTGTAAAGATGTAAATATACAATTTTTACCAGAAATATTATTGGAATCAAGTTATCATGGAAAATTGTGGTGGGGAGATATTATGTCCCCTAAATTTATTAATGGTTTTAATCCGGAATTTGGGAAAATCAATAGATGGAAAGGTAAATTAAGTCAAATTGATAATCTTATAATCGAATTTTTATATCATAATCAATTCATGGCATTTAATCATCCTCGAAAGCATGGAAACTTATTATATTACGTAATGTACCTATTGGCACCAATAGTTATTTTTAAGCCAATGAGGTACGAAATGAAATTTTTCTTTTATCAAGTTAGACGGAGAGATATGTCTCCTACCAGAAAAATTAAATTTTGCCTATTTGCATTATTAAATTATTTAGTTAGGATTAAAATATACTTGGTAGTATATTTTAGAAAAATCACTCTCCAAAAAATCAAAATTACAAAGTATGGTGATTGTTAGGATGAAGTATATGATAAACACCCAACCGATCAATTGCCTTTCTAATGGTTATAATTGGATTGAATTTAACTGATTAGTAATCCGATTTAGGATGGTTTCAATATTGATGTGTAGAGAAAAGAAGGTTGCAAATGTCGTTTAATTATCTAGATTGGAGTAGATGCAGCGTGATTCAAGAAAGACAAGAAAACAAACATTGGTTGAAACTCACTGGATGGTATTTGGGTGATCCCTCATGAAAATCATCATCCTTGCCGGTGGATTTGGCACACGGCTTGCCGAAGAAACACACACTATCCCAAAGCCGATGCTTGAGATCGGTGGGCGCCCGATACTCTGGCATATCATGAAGCTGTACTCACACTATGGTTTCAACGATTTTGTCATACTCCTTGGCTATAAGGGATATATTATAAAAGAATATTTTGCAAACTATTTCCTCCACCAGAGTGATGTTACCATCGATATTGCCACAAACTCAATCAAAGTTCATACCAACCATTCAGAACCGTGGGTGGTAACCCTTCTTGACACCGGGTTAAACACAATGACGGGGGGGCGCATCCTGAGAGCACGGGATTATATAGGCGATGAGACTTTTATGCTGACATATGGTGATGGGGTTGCCAATGTGAATCTTCAAACACTTGTTGAGTTCCACCGTTCACATGGTCATCTGGCGACATTAACCTCAGTGCAACCAGAAGGACGTTTTGGGTCGATCTCTTCTGATCAATCGGGAAAGGTAAAATCATTCATAGAAAAGCCTGTTGGCGATGGCAATTGGGTTAATAGTGGTTTTTTTGTCTGTGAACCCGGGGTTTTTGATTATATACAAAATGGAGATATGACTACCTTTGAACGTGAACCTCTTGAAGAATTAAGTCGAGATGGGCAGCTATTTACATACAAGCATACAGATTTTTGGCAGTGCATGGATACCCAAAGGGATATGCAGCAGTTGAATCAGTTATGGAATGAAGGGAAGGCCCGATGGAAAGTATGGGATAAGAGATAATATGAAATCACCATTTTCACAGTACCGGAACTCGAGGGTGGTTGTTACCGGTCATACCGGCTTTAAGGGATCGTGGCTCTCTCTATGGCTTTCAAAGCTGGGTGCCGAGGTATATGGGTACTCGTTATCTCCGGATACCACTCCAAATAATTATTCGGTCTCTTCAGTAAGTGATCTTCTTTCCGGGGAAACAACCGCTGATATCTTAGATGTGAGTTCTTTGAAAACCGCTATCAGGCAGGCTGATCCTGATTTCGTCTTTCATCTTGCTGCCCAGCCCCTTGTGAGGTTGAGCTATGAGCATCCAATCAGTACGTTTCAGACAAATGTCATCGGATCGCTGAATGTTCTTGAAACTATCCACGAACGTGAGCAGCCTTGCTCGGTTGTCATGGTAACTAGTGATAAGTGTTATGAGAATTCTGGCCAGACATGGGGGTATCGTGAGTGCGATCCTCTTGGAGGGCATGATCCTTATAGTGCAAGCAAGGCCGCCGCGGAAATTGCCATCTCTTCATATCAGCGTTCTTTCTTCCCAAAAGACTGTATAGATGATCATGGGGTGTGTGTTGCCACCGTAAGGGCTGGCAATGTTATCGGTGGAGGTGACTGGGCAGCAGATAGGATCATCCCGGATGCGGTGCGGGCTTTATCTGAAGGAAAGGCAGTTCATGTTCGTAATCCTCATGCAGTCCGGCCCTGGCAGCATGTGCTCGAGCCATTATCCGGCTACCTGACACTAGCAGCCAGGATGGCTGAGACGAGGGAGCCGGGCCTGTCATCTGCATGGAATTTCGGCCCGCTCAGCTATGATGAATGTCCGGTCTCGGAACTGATGGATATCTTCTGTAAGGAATGGGGTTCTGGGGCATCATGGACGCATCTTCATCAGGATCACGCGCCCCATGAGGCTTCGGTGTTACGGTTAGCAATTGATAAGGCAATCCACCAGTTACAATGGAAGCCAAGGTGGAATCTCGATGAGGCTGTGAGGAGAACAGCTGGGTGGTATAAGGCGTATTATCAGGGAGATGTTGGGTCTATTCAGGCTGTCAGTTTGACTGATATTGATGCATATGAACATAGTATGAGAGGTACCTCAGAGTATGATTCATGAGGTATCCAGTGTATTACCAGATCTTCCTGCTACCCAATTGCAACTATATTCTACACAAGACCCTGATAGAACCTATTATATAAATTTCAATTGGAGAAGAAACGAATGAATCATACTTCAGAAGACAGGACAGAAATCTTTACCAAAGTAAAGGAACTATTTCTGCAAAAAAAAACCGATCCTTTCATTCCGGGAGAGACATATATACAATATGCTGGGCGAATCTACGATGAACGCGAAATAATTAGTCTCGTTGATGCCTCTCTTGATTTCTGGTTGACTCATGGACGGTACACTGAACAGTTCGAAAAAGAACTGGCAGCTTTTCTTGGTGCAAAACACTGTTTGCTGACAAACTCTGGATCATCTGCAAACCTTCTAGCAGTGTCAGCTCTTACTTCTCCAAAACTTGGTGAAAAACGCTTAAGAACAGGCGATGAAGTTATCACAACAGCCTGTGGTTTTCCCACGACATTGAATCCAATTCTACAAAATAACCTGATTCCTGTTTTTCTTGATGTGGAAAATGAAACCTATAATATTCAGGCAGACCAGATTGAAGGGGCATTATCTAAAAAAACGAAGGCAATTGTGATCCCACATACACTGGGAAATCCTGCAGATCTTGGTAGAATCATGGAGATTGTACAAGATCATGATCTCTGGTTTGTTGAGGACAATTGTGATGCCCTTGGATCGCGTTATCAGGGTAAGTATACTGGTACTTTTGGTCATATCTCCACATGCAGTTTTTATCCTGCCCACCATATCACCATGGGTGAAGGGGGTGCAGTCCTTACCAGTGATCCACTGCTTAACAGGATACTTGGATCTTTCCGGGATTGGGGGCGGGATTGCTGGTGTGGTCCAGGGTGTGATAACTCCTGCAAAAAGAGATTTGATTGGAAAATGGGTGATCTTCCCTATGGGTATGATCACAAATACATCTACTCGCATATTGGATATAATCTCAAAGTGACTGAAATGCAGGCTGCTATCGGAGTTGAACAGTTGAAGAAACTTCCTGGATTCATTCAAAAGCGGAAAGAAAACTTTGCTACACTTCATCATGGATTAAAAGAATATGAGGATGAATTGGTTTTGCCCAGCGCCACGGAACAATCAGATCCCAGCTGGTTTGGTTTCCCCATTATGGTGTACGATGATGCATCGTTTACGAGAGGAGATATTGTTACCTATCTTGAAAAACATAAAATTGCAACAAGGATGTTATTTGGGGGAAACCTACTCAAACAGCCAGCATACCTTGGTATACCGCATCGAGTGGCCAGTTCGCTTGAAAACACCGATCGCGTGATGAATAACCTCTTCTGGATCGGTGTTTACCCGGGTATTGATGAAGAACAGAATGCGTATATTCTGAATTCCTTTAATCAATTTTTCAATGATTTTGGAGCTTGATTATGACCTGTTTTAAACTGTTATGCAAACCATTTCACCTATTAATCTGGCCGGACAATCTCAAAAAGAAGGTGATTACATGATAGATGGTGTGATGATAACGCCCTTAAAAACAATCATGGATGAGCGGGGGATGGTACGACACATGATGCGGTCGTCTGATCCTCATTTTTCACAGTTTGGTGAAATATATTTCTCAATCATCTTTCCAGATGCTATAAAGGCATGGCATGTACACCGGAAGATGGAATTGAATTATGCAGTTATATCCGGGAATATTAAGCTTGTCCTCTATGATGCCAGGGAAGAATCAATAACACATGGGGAATTACAGGAGATCTTCATAGGTGAAGATAACTATGTACTTGTCAAAGTACCACCGCATGTTGTAAATGGGTTTACCAGTATGGGTGGAGAGAAAGCAATTGTTGCAAATTGTGCATCTATACCACATGATCCAGATGAGATAGAGCGGTTTGATCCCTTTGATCCAACGATTGGGTATACTTGGGGTATTCGACATGGTTAAGCAAAAAAAAATACTGATTACTGGAGTGAACGGTCTTGTTGGTTATCGATTGAGTGAATACCTTCGTGAAATGACATCTTGGAGTGTTATTGGAACAAGTCGGAAGAAAGGGCCTATGGTAGATTGTATTGCAGACCTCACAAAAAAAGTAGATGTGGAACGAATAAAAAAATCCATACAACCTGATGTTATAATTCACACGGCTGCAATTGTCGGGGCTAATGAGTGTGATAAATATCCTGAGATCTGCTATACAACAAATGTTGATGCAACCGCTAATCTATGCGAAATATTTTCAAATTCATATTTTATATATTTTTCAACATGCGCTGTTTATGATACACCTACAGGTCGATGCAATGAACTCTGTGAGACCAGTGCATCAAACTATTACGTTCAGACAAAGTTAGAGGCAGAAGAATATGTTAAAAAAATGAATAACCATGTTATCCTTCGCCCCTCTGTAATTTTTGGATTTGTGGATCATCACAAAAATAATAATTATTTTATGCAACTTCTTGAGATTATTCGTTCCAAAAGGGTAATGTATTCACCACGAGATCAGTTCTTCAATCCAATTTATGTAGATACTGTTGTCGATATACTTGTAAAAATTATTGAAAGTGATGTTCAGGGTATCTATAATATTGGTTCAACTGAAGTTATTAGTAAATATGAATTTAATAGCTTGTTAATGGAGATATTTGATTTAGATCGTAATTATATCGAAGGAGTTACTTCCGAGTTTTTTTCTGTAAAAAGACCTCAAATGGGAACTATCTCGTCAGAGAAGATTCAGAGAGATCTGCCTTATCACATTCCCACCCTTATTGAAATGTTTGAGAGGCTTCATTCAACATCAAAGGAAAAAATTGAGGCTTATCTTATATCTAGTTAGAATCGGTTTAAAGAAACCATTGAATATTAATTAATTTTTTAGTATGTGTGTATGTTTTTCATGTCAATGAAAATAATTATTCTCGGTGCTGGAATATCAGGTATCTCAGCTGCTTATCATCTTAAAGAAGCTGGTTTTGATTCAATTATTTATGAAAAAGCCAACTCCTGGGGGGGCCTTTGTGATAATTTTGTGATCGATGGGTTTAGATTTGATACATTTATTCATCTGTCATTTACGGAGGAGAGATATGTAAGAGATCTTTTTGCGGAAAGTGTACAGTCTCAGGTGCATATTCCTCATCCATTGAATTATTACAAAGGGCATTGGCTCAAGCATCCTGTCCAAAATAACTTATTTCATCTGGATATTGAGGAAAAAATTAAGATCATTGTTGACTTCATCAACAGGGTAGATACATCCTCTGAAGATATTATTGACAATTATGAAGAATGGTTACGGGTTCAATTTGGTAACTATTTTGCAGAAAATTTTCCTCTTGTCTATACAAGGAAATATTGGACCGTTGATGCAGATGAACTTGAAACGCGATGGATAGGTGGCAGGATGTATCTACCTACAATCGAAGAAGTACTTGAAGGGGCAATGACGTCTGATACTCCAAATACCTATTATGCAAAAGAGATGAGATATCCAATAAAAGGTGGGTATAAATCATTTATAAATAATATGGCATTAGATGCTAATATCCACCTTAAATCTGAAATTACACGCATTAATCTGGAAACAAAGGAAATTGAGATAAATGGCAGGCAAATCGAAAAATTTGATTGGCTTATCTCTAGTCTTCCATTGCCCGAGATCGTTCGATTGATTGACAATGTCCCGGATATTGTTCGTGAGGCGAGCAAGAAATTAAAATGGACGTCTGGTGCAATTATCTCATTAGGTTTTAACAAACCTGATATCCCGAGATGTCTCTGGTTCTATATTTATGATGAGGATATTTTGACTTCGCGAATATATTCTCCGAGCATAAAATCTAGAGATAATGTACCTGATGGGTGCAGCTCAATTCAGGGGGAGATATATTTCTCTCAGGAAAAACCATTGGAAAAAGAGATCTCAACTTTATTGGAGGACGAAATAGAGAATTATGTTCATATGGGTCTTTTCACAAAAGATGATTTAATCGTAAAAGATATTCGGATAGAGCAATATGCGAATGTAATTTTTAATCATGAGATCTATGATAGTCGAAAGATCATCCGTGAATATCTAGAGCAGCAAGGAATAATAACGATCGGAAGGTTTGGTGAATGGGACTATTTCTGGAGCGACCAGAGTTTGTTGAGTGGTAAGGAAGGTGCAGAGAAATGGTTGAAGAAGTAGATAAATATCATACTGAATCAAAAAAGGTGTTGATATTGGATACAAAGGAGAATTTAAAGTGTATTAAAGGATTAGTTGAAAATGGTACGTACAATATTATCAATGGTACTTATGGTGTTGAAAAAAAATCATTGGATTTAACCATAGTTATTCCGAGTCATAATAGACATGATATGATAGAGCGTTCAATAAATTATTATAAAATATTTGGAATCAAATGTATTTATGTTGACTCAACTGATGTTCAGTATACAATAAATGACTACTATGATAATATTCAATATCTCCACTTACCAGGTTATTCGTTTGTAGAAAAAATGATTTATGCTTTGGAAAAGATTAATACCAAATTTGTTTGTACTTGTGCAGATGATGATTTCTTGATTATTCATGAATTAATAAATGGATATACATTTATGCAGAATAATCCCGATTATGTTTTGTATTATGGAAATAGTTGTTCATTTCTTCAAGATAATGGATCTTTTATTCTACAAAAGAAAGCCAATGCTCAAGAAAAACGGATTGTTTGTGGGGATAAATGGAATAGGGCAAAATCTTTTTTTATAAACTATAAAAATGTGTTATGGAGTCTTTCGAAAAGAAATGTTCTATTAAAAGGATATAAAATGTTAAATTTGTATCATTATAAGAATCATAATTTTTATGAGCTTGTATTAGGTACACATTTTTCATTTTGTGGGAATATCATCATATCAAAGGATTTTTGGTTGGTTCGAGAAAACATCAAAGAGTCTTGGGGGCGTCAACACCAAAGCTTAGTAAGTATCAAACAGAACAACTGCTTGAAAAAAGATTGTCAAAATTTTTTCAAAACTACTGATGAAGAGTTGTGTTATGGATATGGACGATATTGTTATAGAATTTACAGGGTTTTTGTTTATAAACGAAAAACTCTAGCGTATATGTTATTTCCCTTTAAGTTAATAAAACAAATTACAAACAAGTTATTATGAATTCTAAGGTGTTAACTATGATCCCCTACATCATCGCAGAAACTGCATACAACCATGAAGGTAATTTCAATTACCTTCTGAAGATGACAGAAGAGATCGGAGCACTCGGCGTCCAGGCAATCAAATATCACCTTCTTCTTGATACGTCATCCTATATGGTCGAAAACCATCCTCTTTCAAAAACAATTAAAAGCTGGATGTTTTCAAAAGAACAATGGATGGAGGCTTTCCGGATTGCTCATGCGCGAGGTCTGGATATCGTTGCTCTTTGCGATGATAGAGAGAGTCTTGAGTTTATTATTACAACATTTCCAGATATCTTCGCTGTCGAATTGCATGCTGTAAGTTTAAATGACTATCACATGCTCAAAGAAGCAGCACAGTTCCCCGGTAAGGTTATTCTTGGTATTGGCGGTTCAACATTAGATGAAATTCATTATGCTGTAGAATTTTTGAGAAATAAAGGAAAAGAGGATATTCTTCTGATGTATGGGTTTCAGAGTTATCCCACGAACTATGCCGAGATTAACCTGAAAAAGATGCTCAAAATAAAGGACTTCTTTAACCTACCGGTAGGATATGCCGATCACACAGCCTATGATGATTCAAATAATGTTCTCATCAGTTGCATGGGTGCCATGATGGGTATCCCAATCCTTGAAAAACATTATACTCCGGATTATGGGGTGGAAAGAATTGATTATCATGCAGCTGTTGGAAAGGATCAGATGAAAGAGATAAAAGAGTTGATGGAACTCGCGCTACTAGTTGTTGGAGATGGATCCCCCGGAATGAGCTCTGCTGAGAAAAAGTATGGAAACACCGGTCCCATGAAAAAAGCAATCGTAGCAGCACATGATATCCAAAAAGGAACAATCCTCGATGCAGACGATTTAATCTTCAAAAGGACAGAAACGGAAAGTCCAATAAAGCAATTGGACTTTTCAAAGTTTATTGGTCTGAAAGCAAGTCGAGCTTTGAAAAAAGATGATAGTATTACATTCAGTGATATTGAATATAATTTCAAAACAGGTAGTGCAGAGGATTATACAAATATTAAAAGGTAATTGGAATGAAAATTGGCTTTTTAATAACTGCCCGGCTTAAGTCATCCCGACTTCCACTCAAAGTGATTATGGATCTGAATGGTAAGACTGTGATCGAACGTCTCATCGATAGAATCAAAGAGATTCAGGGAATTTCGGAAATTGTGCTCTGTACCTCAACTCATCCACAGGATAAAATTCTGGTGAATATCGCAAAAAAAAATGATATCTACTATTTCTGCGGAGATGAAGTTGATGTCCTCAAGCGTCTTTATGATGCAGGCCGTTTTTTTGGGATTGATTATTTTCTTGGAATAACAGCAGATAACCCTTTGATTTCAATATATTATTCCAACCTGATTGTTGATGAGATCCAGAAAGGCCACTATGATTTCATAGAGATTGATGGACTCCCCCTTGGGAGTGCAACATATGGGATGAAGATTCAGGCACTGGAAACAATGTGTGAGATTAAGCAGATTGTGGATACAGAAATTTGGGGGTATCTTATCAGACGTCCGGAAGTTTTTTCCATAAAAACAATTGGTGCAAAGGGGAAACTATGCCGTCCTGAATTGCGGTTTACGCTGGATTACCTGGAAGATTATGAGGTGATGAGAGCCATCCATACAAATGTACCGTTTAAAAATGTGTTAAATCTTGCAGATGTAATCGATTATCTGGATCTACACCAAAGCATTGTAGATATAAATAAAAACTGTGTACAATTAGATGTAGAGGATGGTGTGAAAAAAAGCATTGATGAGTATTATACTAATAATCTTCAACAGATATTGGATATTAAGGAAAGAGTCTATAGATCATATATCTGAATGAATTGATGTTCTTTGTTTAAGATACATTTCGACTCAGAATAAGTGCAATTCAGAGAGATATTGAAATGTCTAAAGCAGAATGAAAAGGCTGGATACAATGATGCAACCAATCCACATCGCCCATAAAACCATAAGTGTAGATCACCCCTGCTTCATCATCGCCGAGGCCGGTGTCAACCACAACGGCGATATCAACCTCGCAAAACGGCTCATTGATGCAGCAGTGGATGCGGGAGCCGATGCTGTCAAGTTCCAGACATTCAGGGCAGATGCCATTGTCACCTTCACTGCCGAGAAGGCAGCATATCAGAAACAAACAACAGGATCTGAAGCATCACAGTATGAGATGATCAAGCAGCTTGAACTCACCTATCAAGAGTTTCAGGAGCTGTATGATTATGCCGGGAGCAAGGGCATCATCTTCCTCTCCACTCCGTTTGATGAAGAGAGTGTTGACTTCCTTGTTCGGCTTGGAATTCCGGCATTCAAAATACCTTCAGGTGAGATCACCAATGTCCTCCTCCTGAAGAAGATTGCAGAAAAAAAGAAGCCTATTATCCTCTCCACAGGAATGGCAACCCTCGGCGAGGTGGAGGAGGCAGTTAACTATCTTCGGCAGCATGGTGCTCAGGAGCTTATGCTTCTTCACTGCACAACCAGCTATCCCGCTCCTATCCATTCGGTGAACTTGCGGGCAATGGAGACGATGGGCTGTGCATTCAAGGTGCCTGTTGGGTATTCGGATCATACGGAAGGAATCACCATCCCGATTGCTGCTGCCACCATGGGGGCAAAAGTAATTGAAAAACATTTTACATTGGATCGCTCGCTCCCAGGGCCGGATCACCGGGCATCTCTTGAGCCGGATGAACTGAAGGCAATGGTTCAGGCAATACGGGATGTGGAGCGTGCATTTGGGGATGGCGTGAAGTGTCCGTGTGAAGAGGAGATGGCAATAAAGAAGGTTGCCCGGCGTAGTATTGTGGCGAAAAGAGACATCGCTGTTGGGGCATTAATTCAATCTGAAGACCTGGCAATAAAACGACCTGGGACCGGAATAGAACCGAAATATATAGATCTATTGATTGGTAAAAAGGCAAAGATAGCGATTCCAAGAGATCATGTCATTACATGGGATATGGTGGAATGACCAGAAAAATACTCTACATAACCGGAACACGTGCAGACAATGGGCTTGTTGGATTAACTTAACAACTCATGATGAGATCGTATGATGGTTTCTTGAAAAAAGGTATTATATCATTAAAATTTATAATCGTTTGGAGTCTCTGATGCTTTATGCAACATGATGTTAAACAGATTTCTCTTAGAAAAGCAAAAATCGATGATTTTGATTTTTTCTATTCAATAAAGTCCGAAAAATCAAATATATATTGGACAGGTCACGATAAAAAACCAGACGCCTTTTCTTTGAAAATATGGTTTGAAGGGCAAATAAATAGTGAAAAAAGATTAATATATATTATTTATTTGAATGACGTGAAGGTAGGTTATTCATATTTAGATATCATAACAGATAGTATAATTGAAACGGAAGGATTGGAAAAAATTCTGGAATCACCAAAGACATTAATTGATAATTCTTACATCAATAAAAAAGATAAGGTAATTATAGAGATATCTATTGGGATCAGTGAGGTTTATCAAAATCAGGGATTAGGTAATTTTGCAATTGAAACTTTGTTGAAATTGATAAAAAATGAATATAAATTTTTTAAAATAATTTGTTGGATTCTAGAAAATAATGTTACATCACAGAAAATATTTAAAAAAAACAGTTTTTATCCAACAATTGATGTAAGAAATCAATATATTCCGTGTGATGATAAAACTTACCAAATGAGAAAATATATTTACGATGTGTGATTGCATATGGAGATTGGAGGTTTTTTTCATTTTCCGGATATTGAGTATATAGACTCCAAAAATTCAGTCCTACATTATTTAAATAATTCTATCGGTGATAACAAGTGTCTTTTTATTCAGGATGGGCGCCAGGCAATAAAATTTGTCCTTCAGCAGATACAAGACGTTCAACAGAAAAATTGTTACCTCCCTACATATCTTTGTCATTCGATTATTCAGCCCTTCCAGGAAATGCGATTAAATATCTTTTTTTACGATCACATACATCCTTTGACACAGAATATTGATGAAAATGTATACAACTCCATAATTCTAATTATAGATTATTTTGGAACAGAATTTTACTTATTAAATCAAATAAAGAAATTGCTTGAAAACGGCAATTCTATCATACTTGACGTAACTCATTCTCTATTAGATAAGTCAAGGCTTCAATTAAGTCATAAGAATCTCTTTTATATTTCAAGTCTCAGAAAAACATTTCCAATTCCAGATGGTGGAGTGATTCTTCATTCTAATATTGAATTTGATATTAATATGGAGGGTTCAGAATCTTATGTACCCATGCTTGATGCGATGATTTTAAAAAGAACATACCTAAATAAGAATTATAATCTTTCTAGAATTCATAATATGGATGTAAAAAATTTATTTATGGTGAAATATAAAAAATATGAAGAAGATAAAGATTGCCGATCTATTGCACTTCATCACATCCCCCAAATTTCATTATTAATTCTTTCAAGTCTCGATATTAACACAATTGTAGAGCGACGATGGCAAAATATTCATACACTTTATGATTGTTGTAAAAAAAATGAATTATTTTTATATGGATTGAATGACATAAAAAGTCCATTTATGGTTCCATTGGTTTTACATAATAACCAAAAGAGGGAAGATCTACAAAGTCTATTAATAAATAATGGTATTTATCCACCTATTCATTGGGATATCAAGGGTATAGTACCTGGGTCATTTCTCTATGAGCATCAGTTAAGTAAGAAGATTTTATCAGTTCCGATTGATCAACGATATGATTCAGACCAAATGACGGGCATTTGTAAAATTCTTAATCAGGTGAAAACATGAAGAAAAAAATTGTTTATGTATCTGGTTCAAGATCAGATTATTCTCTCATCAAACGAACTCTGTTACATTTGAATCAATTAACAGAACTTACTATCGTGGCAACATGTATGCACCTTAGTGATCAATTTGGTAATACGTTAAGAGAGATACAAACTGATGGATTTACTATTAGAAAAGTTGATATGTTATTTGACAATAACAGTCTTGGATCGATGGCTAAATCTCTTGGGATTGGACTGTATGGAATAACCCAAATTCTAGAGGAGATTAAACCAGATCTCGTTTTTATTGAAGGAGACAGAGGTGAAAGTCTTGCTGGTGCTATCTCTGCCACGCATTTAAATATACCTATTGTCCACCATGGGGGTGGCGATCTTTCAGGTTCCATAGATGACAAAATTCGATCTGCAATAACCGTTTTATCTGATTTTCACCTGACTGGAAATCAGGAGAGTTATCTAAGACTCATTAATTCAGGAATTGTGGAAGAAACAATTGCTATGGTGGGGGAACCGGGTCTTGACGATATTATATTACGAGAGTATACACCCGAAGATGAAATCGATGCAAAGTTTTGTCTTTTATCTGGACAACCATTAATATTGTTGATGCATCATCCAGACACTAAAGAAATTTTGGATGTTGAAACACAAATGAGAATAATTTTGGATGCAATTAATGAATTAGAAATATCTACTATTGCAGTTTATTCGAATGCTGATTCTGGAGGAAGAATAATTAATTCAGTCCTTGAAAAAAAAGCTAAAGAATTACCATTCTTTCAAGTCTTCCCACACCTTGAAAGGCGGGATTTTCTTGGGTTATTAGATAAGTGCACTATAATGCTCGGAAATTCAAGTGCGGGAATTGTTGAATTACCAAGTTTTAAAAAACCCTTCGTATGCATCGGTTCAAGGCAGAATAACAGATTGAGAGCAGGTAACACACTGAATGTTAATTGTGATATAGATGAGATTATTGATGCCGTTCATTTTGCAATGCATGATAGTTCATTTATAGAGAAAATAAAACATATACAAAATCCATATGGTGATGGATGCGCATCTGAAAAGATAGTGAGTCATATAATGCGAACCCTGGAGTCTATTGATGGAAATAATAACTGAGAAAGATGAATGGAATCGGGTGCTAACACGATTTTCAAATTTCAATGATGTTTATTTTCATTATGAGTATTTTAAATTATTCGCTAATCATTATAATGCAAAACCTGAAGGACTAGTATGGGAAGATCAGCACGTATGCATATTCTGGTCACATCTTATAAGAGGGATTCCGAACACATTAAATGATACGCATAATTATTTTGATCTTATAACTCCTTATGGATACGGAGGTCCCCTAATCCATTATAAAAACGATGATATTTCAAAAAGAACGAAATCATTGCAATTATTTATGAGGGATTATTATCACTTCGCCAAAGAGAATAATTATATTTCTGAATTTATTCGTTTTCATCCGGTCTTAAAGAACTGGGAAACCTTTTCTGAGGGTTTCGAGAATCACATATCATTGCATTATAACAATGATACAGTACTTATTGACCTTAGAAACGATCTTGATAAAATTTGGCAGGGAATACGTAAAGGGCATAAGTACAACATAAAGAAAACGAAAAGAGAAAATTGTGAAGTGAAAATATCTGAAAATCCTCTAGAAAGCGATATTGATGAATTCATTTCTTTATATTATGATACAATGAAAAATAATTGTGCATCCGATAAATATTTTTTTGCTCCATCTTTCATTAAAGATCACTTTTCATCTCTCTTTTCAGTATTAGTTGAAGTAAATTGTTCTGAACAACTAATGGGTGCTAGTATGTTTATTGCTGGAAACTCCATTGTTAATTATCATCTTTCAGGATCGAAAAAAAATATAAAAGGTGTTTATCCTTCTGAAACAATCATATGGAATGCCATAAAGTGGGCAAAAAATAACGATTTTACATATTTACATCTAGGGGGTGGATTTGGAGAGAGTGACTCATTATTTAATTTTAAGAAAGGTTTTTCAAATACAATCACACCCTACTACACTGGTAGAATTATTTTCGACGATGCAAAATACCGGGAATTTTCACAGTTTTGCACTTTTAATAATGCTGAAAATACATTCTTTCCTGCTTACAGATATGGACAAAGTCATACAATTATTTAGGTGAATTTCATGTGGAACATACCCCTCTTTAAAATGTACTACGATGAAGATGACATCGAATCAGTCTCCGCCGCTCTTCGCTCAGGCATGAACTGGGCCGTTGGATCTGACGTGACATCATTTGAAAACGAGCTGGCAGAATACATCGGCACCAGATATTGCCTTACCTTCAACTCCGGTACATCAGCGTTGCACACAGCCTTGCTGGCGCACGGAATCGGCGCTGGGGATGAGGTCATTGTCCCGTCATTCACCTTCATTGCTACAGCGAACGCACCGCTTTTCGTTGGGGCACGCCCGGTCTTTGCCGATATCGAGGAGACGACACTCGGCCTTGACCCGGATAGTGTTCTTGAGCAGATCACTCCACGAACCCGTGTACTCATGCCTGTTCACTATGGGGGGTGCCCCTGTATGATTCGGGAGCTCCGGGAGATTGCTGATGACCATAATCTCATCCTCATCGAAGATGCCGCAGAGGCGTTAGGTGCCTCTATTGAAGGCAAAAAGGTTGGATCGTATGGTGACTCATCGATGCTCAGCTTCTGCCAGAACAAAGTGATTACGACCGGTGAGGGAGGGGCTCTTGTTACAGATGATCGTGATCTCTATGAGAGGTCAAAACTGATCCGCTCACACGGCAGGCTGGAGACCGCAGATTATTTCTCTTCATGCGTAAGCATGGATTATATCACGCTGGGATATAACTTCAGGCTCTCCAATATTGCTGCTGCCCTGGGCCGGGCACAGCTTCGGAAGGTTGATCAAATCATCGCCATGCGAAAGGCTATTGCAGGATTGTATACAACACTGCTTCAGGAAAAAGTGCCTGAGATCTCGGTCATGAGTCCTCCGGATGGTTATATGCATGTGAATCAGTTATTTTCAGTACGTGTACCACAGAGGGATGGTCTCATGAAGTATCTGGCAGAACAGGGGATTATGAGCAAGATCTATTTTGATCCTGTGCATCTGACACAGCATTACCGTTCTCTGCCCGGATATGATGTCTCACTTCCTATTACTGAGACGGTGACTGGAGATATTCTGAGCCTGCCAATCTACCCGGGGATGCCAGAAGAGGAAGTGATCCGGGTGGTTGATACAATGGCAGAGTACTATGCGGTGAAGTAGATGGATATTGCAGATTTCTATAAGGGAAAGACGGTCCTTGTCACCGGCGGGGTTGGGTCGATTGGTAGTTATCTGGTTTGGGAACTCCTCAAGTACGAGCCTATGAGTGTCCGGGTCCTCGATAATAACGAGACCGGGCTTTTCGATCTTGAACAGGCTCTCCAATCAGATCGAATTCGCCTGCTTGTTGGGGATATACGCGATAAAGAGCGGCTTACTGTCGCAATGGAAGGTGTTGATATCGTCTTCCATGCGGCAGCTCTCAAGCACGTTCCTCTCTGTGAGTTCAATCCGTATGATGCGGTGAAGACAAATGTCATTGGTACCCAGAATGTACTTGACGCTGCGTACGATCAGGGTGTTAAAAAAGTCATCACCATCAGCACTGATAAAGCAGTGAATCCTTCAAATGTGATGGGGGCGACAAAACTTCTTGCCGAGCGGCTTACCATCTCTGCAAATATGTACCGTGGGCATAAGCGATCGTCTTTTTCCTGTGTCCGTTTTGGCAACGTCCTCAATTCACGGGGATCGGTTATACCACTCTTTACACAGCAGATTCAAAAGGGAGGACCGATAACCGTCACTCATCCGGAGATGAGACGATTCTTCATGGATATTCCATCTGCCACAGGACTTATCCTCAAAGCGGGGATGCTGTCTACCGGAAATGAAATCTTCATCCTGAAAATGCCTGCAGCCCGTATTATGGATCTTGCAGAGGTTATGCGGGATCTCCTTGCTCCAGAATATGGCTTTAAGCCGGAAGAGATTGCTATCGAGATCATTGGTATGAGGGTTGGTGAAAAGATCGATGAAGAACTCCTGATAAGTGATGAAACAAGTTGTGTATATGATAATGAGGATATGATTGTCGTGATCCCAAAACAGCAACCCTTCGCTAGGGGGTATTCACCTCAGGACCATGTGCATGATGGCTTTCATCTTGTGACAATGGATTCGTATTCTTCAAAGGATGCGCAGTTGTTGACGAGAGAGGAGATCATTAATCTACTCAATAAGATTGGTATGGAGGCATGATCCACACCGCTCGCGATGCCGGATGCCGGGATCTGATCCTTCTCAAGTGCACAAGCACCTACCCGGCCACCCCTGAGAACAGCAACATCCTCACCATCCCGCATATGCGCGAGCTCTTCAACTGTGAGGTCGGCCTCTCGGATCACACGCTTGGGATCGGCGCAGCGGTGGCGGCGGTCGCCCACGGCGCAACGGTGATCGAGAAGCATTTCACGCTCAGCCGCGCTGACGGCGGGGTGGACAGCGCCTTCTCGATGGAGCCAGCTGAGCTGAAAATGCTGGTAGAGGAGACAGAGCGCGCCTGGCAGTCGCTTGGCGGGGTCGTGTACGGGCCGACTGAGGCAGAGAAGAAATCCCTGATGTTCCGCCGGTCGCTGTATGTTGCCGAGGATATGAAGGCTGGGGATATCTTCACGCGGGAGAACCTGCGGTGCGTCCGGCCGGGGCTGGGGCTTGCGCCAAAGTATTATGAGGTTTTATTGGGGAAGCGGGCTAATAGGGATGTGAGGAAGGGTAAGGGTGTTGAGTGGGGGATGGTTGGATGAGGAAAATCCAAAAGTAAGGGATATAAGAATGAATTATATTACATATATCTTACCAAAATATGAATGTATATCAATTATAACGGTGATAAAACATTGATGAAGAAACTTTTGTCTCCACTCAAAAATAAAATAATGCAGTATCTCCCAAAAAATGATCTCCATGGATTTGAATACACTGTTACTGAATTAGTTGGAATGTATGAGAATAGCACACTTGCATCAAAATGGCATGGTACAATTATTAGCGATGATATTATTCAATATAAGACGAGTGATACGATATTCATACTTGGAAGTGGACCAAGTATTAATGAAATAACTTCTTCCGAATGGGAGCATATTCGGCAACATAACTCAATTGGTTTTAATTATTGGTTCGCTCATGAATTTGTTCCAACCTTCTATGCGTTTCAGGGTGGCAATGATGAAATGCTAAAAATCCTTCAGGATAAATACTCTGAATACCACAATATTCCTTTTATCATCAGAGGGAGTGCATTTGCAAAGGGTGAGTTCAATTTTGATGATGAGCGAATAAATCTCCTAAAGAATAATCCTGTTTTTTATATAAATGAATATCCTATTGCAGGAAGATGTTCAATTGATCCATATCTACTATTCAGATACATGGAGGCCCTTGGATTTATGACTTATAGTCATATATCAAAATTCATTCCAAAGTGGAGAGGAACATTGGGCTTATTGATTATGTTGGCTTATCAGATGGGTTATAAAAGAATTGTACTATGTGGTATAGATATGCAAAAACCTGATCATTTTTGGGATTATGAACCATATCTTTCAGTGAAACAAAAGTATTCACTTCCTGATAAAGGAACGGCAAATTTAATGACTTTTACTGATGAGTCTGTATCAGCAAATACTGTCCCTCGGTATGTCTATTGTTTACGAGATTGGATGTATGAAAAGAATGGTGTAGAATTATTTATTATGAATACAAAAACTGTTCTTCACCCAGAATTAGATGTGTATAAGTATCGATAGTCATGAACCTCCTCATCATTAACCAGCACCCCTCCGACTCCCTCGGTGGGAGCGAAATGCAGTGCGACCTCATCGCACGCGGGCTCACGGAGCGCGGGCATCAGGTGGTCTATGCGTCCGTGGGGAGCATGCGAAAAGAGGAGTATCCGGGGCTGCCGTATCGTGTGGTGCCACTGGCTATTAATAGGAAGTAGATTAAATGAAAATTCTTATCATAAATTCCCATCCCTCCGATGCCCTCGGTGGCAGCGAAATGCAGTGCGACCTTATCGCACGCGGGCTTACAGAGCGGGGGAATGAAGTCATCTACGGGGCTGTGGGCCGCAAACGAAAGGAGAGTTATACAGGATTGCCGTATCGTGTGGTGTCACTTGCAATTGAGCGTCGTGGGGCGTTAACAAAGGTGTTGCAGGAGGAGAATCCGGATGTGATCTATTGGAGGTTTAATAAGCATTATCTTCTCCAGGCTGTGAAGGAGAGTAAACGGGCAGGCGTGTCGTTTGTCTTTGCAGTTTCACATGTGAATGATGTTACAAAGTATGCTTATAAACCAATAATGGTTCGTTCAAGAATGGATAAAGCATTATCTTACTTTCTTATCTTGGTGCAGATGATTCATTCTGGATGGAATTATAGGGCTTTTCAATATGTCACAGCAGTGACCACACTCAATAGCCAATATTTAGGAAGACTTCCGGTTAAAAAACAACGCGTCGTATGGAATAGTGTACCGCTAAGCGAAGATCCATTCAATTGGGAAAAAAAATATTGTGTGTGGATTGCAAATATCAAACCTAGTAAACGACCAGAAGCATATATTAAACTCGCTTCGATCTTAAAGGAAAGGTGCCCTGAACTAGATTTCTTAATGATTGGTGCTATACAGAACAAATTCTATAATTCAATCATTCAGGAAGCTGAAGAACACAATAATTTTTACTATCTTGGTTTTCAATCACCTGAATTTGTTAATGGCGTTTTAGCCAAGGCAGAATGTATGCTACATACATGTGAGCCCGAAGGTTTTGGGAATAATTTTATTCAAGCCTGGATACAGGGTTGCCCGACCATTACATTAGAATTTGATCCTGATGGTCTTATCCAAACTGAACATTTGGGTTTCGTATCCGGTACTATAGAACAGATGGCTAATGATGTTGAGACGTTATTGAAAGATGAAAAGCTAGGTGATGAGATCGGCAATCGGGCACAAGCCTTTGCGCATGCCAACTTCACACCTGATAGAATGGTTGACGAAATTGAAGCTTTTCTGGAAGAGGTGGTGCATGAATACCGGCGCAGTTAATTTCTATTGCAATTCCCTTAAATCTGAATATTTTTTATACAACATTTTATTGAATAATAGCTCTAAAGCATCCAGATACGATACCGTAACTAAGGAGCGAAAAACTCATCAAGACGCAACAATACTCAAGATACAAAGATTTGATTACCTCGCAATTTGCCTTCATTCAATCTCCTCGATAATTTATCCCAGGCACAACCATAAACGCTGGAACCCCTTCATCGGAAAAGATCAATCCGGCGCCCAGGTCATCGCTCCCTTCGCCGATCCCGCCTGGGCAGGCTACTGGCTCGCTGCCCCGCGAGAGATGCGCAAAGGCCAGAAGCTCTACCTGGAGATGCTCAACATGAAGTTTCCGGCGCTCTTTGCGCTGCCGGGGAAGGCGAACTTTGGCGTTCACCGGGGGCATCGTCTCCTCTCCCTGTTCAGGGGGGATCACATCTCCTCAAATCGCAGGTACAGCGGCGAGCCCCGTGGCTTGGTATCAGGTCGACGCTCACGGCAAACTACCTGGACTATGACGAGATGTTCCGCACCAGGGAGGATTACCAGGCGACGCTTGCGGCTGCCTTTTCTTATCTGAAGGATGAAGAGGTTGTGCCGTGGCTGGACCTGGATCTGCTCCGGGATGAGCATATGCGGCGGGATCATTGGGATGCGTTTTGTGTGCTGATTGGGCTTGCGGCGAACATGGTGGAGAAGCCGTTGGGTAGTGGAGTAGAGGTGTTAGTATGAGAATTGTTTATATTGCGACTTCGACCATCCCGTCACGGACGGCTAATAGTATTCATGTGATGAAGATGTGCCAGGCGTTTGCGCAGAATGGGCATGAGGTGACGCTTATTGTACCGGACTGGAAAGAGGGGATTGAGTCGGGTGTGGAGGATGTGTATGAATTTTATGGGGTGGAGAGGTGTTTTAGTATAAAATATTGTGGCACCCAACCTGGTAAGCTAAACAGAATTACTTATGGTCTGAAGGCAGTGAAACAGGCAAAAAAATTGTCACCTCATATTTTATACAGTCGAGATGTCGTCACCTCATATTTTGCAACACTTCAGTATATGCAAGTTATCTTTGAATCTCACGCTCCAATCAAGGATTCTGGGATATTTTCGAATTGGATTTTCCAAAGGTTAATTAGCATGCCAACACTTAAAAAAATCATAGTGATCACTCAGGCCTTAAAAAAATATTATCTAGATAATTATCCAATACCACCAGAGACAATTCTAGTAGCTCCTGATGGGGCGGATATGGTCCCAGAACAAACTATTCCATTTCAATTTCCAAATCAAGGTAGGAAGCTGCAAGTTGGTTATGTTGGCCATTTGTATAAGGGGCGTGGCATTGATATCATCTGTCAATTAGCAGATATTTGTTCATGGGCAGATTTTCACATAATTGGTGGAAGAGATACAGATATTCATTATTTACAAAATAATACTTCACACCTTTCTAATTTATATATACACGGCTTTAAAACACCACGTGATGCTGAACGATATCGTCTTGGGTGTGACGTTCTTATTGCACCATATCAGCTTCGTGTATCCGTTTTTGGTAAAGGCGATACGACCACAGAGAACTGGATGTCTCCGATGAAAATCTTTGAGTATATGGCTGTAGGAAAAGCTATAGTTGCTTCTGATTTACCAGTTTTAAGGGAAGTTTTATATGACGAATATAATGCACTTCTCTGCGATCCCGAGGATATCGATACTTGGGTTATAGCAATGACCCGGCTACTTAATAATACTGAATTGCGCTTTAAATTAGGAGAAAACGCTAAATCAGAATTTTACAATAAATATACTTGGTATGTACGTTCAAGAAATATAATTATAAATTAATATATTTATAAGTTATGATCTGTATGTAAATATTTAGTGTGTATTTCCGCATTCTCAACATATTTATTGATAGTATCCGTAATTCCCTGTAAATTTAATTAAGGCTCTGTACCAAGTTAGAATTGCAAAAGAGGAACAGAGCCATGGATATATACGATTTAGCAGAAGATTATCTTTCCGATCCACAGGGTGCAATGCAGACCCTGCTGACCACCTTTATGAACATGGTTATGCGCTGTGAGGCTGAGCAGCAAGCTGGAGCAGGGTATTATGAGCGTTCTGAACACCGGACCGCCACACGGAACGGGTATTCAGAACGAGGTTTAAAAACACGATACGGCGACATACGGCTTCAAAAACCTGAGTTTCGTGAGAGGCCATTCCAGACAATTATCTTTGAGCGATACTCACGAGTTGAACGCGCTCTTATTCTTGCAATCACCGAGTCGTATATCAACGGTGTCTCGACCCGAAAGATCAATGAAACGATGAAACACTTCGGGATCACCAATATCTGTCCGGATACCGTCTCCAGGATGGCCAAGTGTCAACGTCGGTCTAGAAATCCCCAAGTATGTCGGAATAATTCTCCCCACCTCACTTAAACCTATCGTCAATTCTCTATCAAACATTAGGAAACCTCTATTCTGCCGATTCATGCTTGTTCACCCATAATTTGTGGCTCTTTCTGTCTTTCATACGATAACTCTCTCCCCGGATATTCACCGTTCTACAGTGGTGCAGGATTCGATCCAGAAGTGCTGCGGCAATCACCTGATCCTGAAAGATCTCTCCCCAGTTACCAAACGATTTGTTCGAGGTGAAGATCGTTGATCCCTGCTCATATCGCCGGGATATCAACTGGAAGAAGCAGTACGCTGCCTGAGCATCAAATGGAAGATACCCGATCTCATCGATGATCAGGAGACCTGGTCGGGTGAGTTTCTTCAGATACCGATCAAGCTGATCACTGTGATATGCTTCTTTGAGCTGTTCGATCAGGACAGACGCATTGATGAAGAGAACCGGGATCCCCTGTTCAATTGCTGAAACACCCAGACCAATCGCCAGATGCGTTTTTCCAACGCCTGGTGGTCCAAGGAAGACCACATTTTCTGCAGTATCGATAAATCTCAGAGTGGCAAGATCTCTGATCACCGTCTGATCAATTGAGGGTTGAAACGTAAAATCAAACTCTTCAATTCGCTTCAGAAGAGGGAAACCAGCACTTTTTGTACGGGTTCTAATTCTCGTCGATGTCCTGTTGTTCCATTCCTGTTCAACCAGATACCCGATCGTCTCTATGGGACTGAGGTTCTCATTCATTGCACGTTCAAGCGTTGGTTCAAGCAGAGCATCCATTGCATCCAGTTTCATCATGGTAAGGCGGTGATGGATCTGCTCAAGAAGAAGAGTCGTCATACCCGGCCCTCCTCTGCAAAAGCGTCATATTCGGCAAGGTCTCGTGTTTCAACAGAATGTTGATCAATGGCTGGCTTTTTTACCCGTTCTTTCTTTGCCGTATTGCTGGATAAACCCAGGATTTCTTTGTAAAGCCCTTCAAAATGCTCTTTTTTCTTTGAACGCTCGTTTCTTCCATTCAGGAGAATATGGGTGCAGATCTCTGTGCCATCAGCTTGAATTGACACGTGATTCTCGTGGACATATGCGTCAACACGTCTTCCTGCAAACTTCCAGGGAACTGAGTAGCTATTCCCGTATAACGAGATGTAGCAGTCTTTGGAAACTTTTCGGGATTCTTTCCTCTTGAGGAGATACGGTTTGTACGAGGAGAAAGGACGAAGGTTCTCCCGAACCAGGCGATCAAACGGAATCTCATTGGTGGTTCCATGAACTTTCCCATTGACGCAGTTGAGCCAGGTACGTGCCTGAAGATTCAGATCCTCAATAGAATGGAATGTTCGGCCGTACAAGAGGTTGTCTTTGATGTAGTGAATTGCACGCTCAACTTTACCTTTGGTTTTGGCCCGACCCAGCCGGCAGAGCCGTGATGTAAACCCGAAGTGGTCACGGAAGTCTGCAAAGAGGGGATGAAATTCTGAAGAGGTTGAGGGATATTTCCGGTTAAGAACGACACTCCGAAGGTTATCATAGAGGATCATCTCAGTAACTCCACCAAAATACTCAAAGGCGCCCAGGTGTCCTTTGAGAAGAGCAGGAAGACCCTGATGGGGGAAGAATTCTACATATCTCATTCGCGAATAGCCAAGAACCATTGAGAGGCCATAAACCTTCTTTTTGGATCCATTGGCCGTTTCATAGGGATACTCAAGCCAGTCACACTGCATCATCTCTCCTGGTTTGGTTTCATATCTGATTTCAGCAGGAATGGTGATGTTAGGACGAATCTGCCGGATATAATCGCCAAGTATTGTTGTTCCGCCATCATACCCGAGATCCTGGATCTCTTCCAGAAGTCGAACACGGCTCAGACGAGGATAATTGTTCAGCCTCTCCTTGATGTATGGTTTGAAGGGATCCAGCTTGCTTGGCTTATTTCTGGTCTGAGGATGTTTTGATGGTTGATCCAAAGACAGGTGCCGAACTATGGTTTTTCTGTCATAACCGGTTTCTCGGGCCAGCAAGCTGATATTGACTTTCCCTGTTGCCAGTTCCTGTTCACGAGCTAAATCCAGTAACATAAAATACTCCTCGTCCTTGAGCATGTGAATCCCAGATACTCTCTGGTTGCACATTGGGGATTTTTATTCCGACACAACTGGGGAATTTTATCCCGACGTATTTGGGTATTTTTACGCCGACGAAACTGGGGAAAAGTAAACCGACATTGACACCAAGGAACTTGACGGTGTTGTACAAGAATTCAGAAATCGTCCAATCGAGCATTCTTTCCCGTATTTAATCGTTGATGCAACGTATCTCAAGGTCCGTCGCGGTACCCGTGTTGTATCCCAGGCTCTTCTCATCACAGCCGGGATCCGGGAGGATGGGTTCCGTGAGATACTCAGTATCGACCTGATGGACAGCGAAGGTGAAGCCTTCTGGTACGAACATTTTGAGATGCTCAAGGAGCGTGGTCTCCACGGAGTACAACTTCTCATCTCTGATGGACACACAGGGATTCAGAATGCAGTTCAACGAGCTTTTCTCGGTTCTAGCTGGCAGATGTGTCATGTCCATATGCACAGGATCATCAAATCCAAGGGGATCAGGAGGTCCGATATAAAAAACGTTGTTGAGATTGTCAGAAATGGAATTCAGGGAGATTTCCAGGCACTCCAGAACGCCATACAACAGTTGGAAGAGATGGGATACAAGAGTGCTGCGGCAAGTCTTGAACGGTTCTCTACGGACCTTCTCAACTACCAGGCGTTTCCTGAAGAGCACTGGAAACGTCTCAGGACAACGAATATGCTGGAACGCGTGAATCTTGAGATTAAGAGGAGATCACGAAGTATTGGGGCGTTTCCGAACGGCGATTCAGCGATGCGTCTTATAGGGTCGATCCTGATCGATATCAATGAAGACTGGCTCTGTGGCAAACGATACCTGACGATATCGCCTCCTGTCGATGAGATGACCAGATCGCCGAGAGAGTGTCCTGCAGCTGTTTAATAGCTCTGTCTATGAACTGCCGTTGAATCCCCGTAGAAAAGGAATGACGGGTGACTGGTGCCCTGTGGCTGCATGTGGTCGGGGGTGGGTGAGCCCACCCCCTTGTCGTGAGGATAGCCCGCTGTACTGGCAGAGAATTTGCGACAGCCAATTGTTGCACATAATGTTTAATATAGAAGAGATCGAATTGATGTTAGGTACAGGTCTTGCCTAATTTACAGGGAGATACTGACATAACCTATTTATTGACAGGCGTCCAAAATAGATTGCCGTTAATGTGAGAGGAAACGACCAAAAGGAAAATTCAGTTATTTGGAGAATGTGTAAGTGTATACATATAATTTGTAATAAACAGGTCTGTTCATGAAAAATGTCCTTGTTATCACGTTTGCATTTCCTCCCATGTCCGAAGTTGCATCAGTTCGGCCTCATGGACTTGCAAAATATCTCCCACAGCATGGGTGGAATCCTATCTTTTTAACACCACAACTTCCAGGTGAGCCAGATGGGGCGTTCAATGTAGTTCAAACTGAATATGATGATATCATCAGGTATTGGCTTAAAAAACTGCACATATCGATTCAAAAACAAGAGGGTGAGGGTGCAGATCCCTTTTCAAAAGATAAATTGATGAGGATATATAATACACAAAAAGTTCCCCCCACATTTAAAAAAATTGCATTCCTTCCTGTTGAATTCCTGGTATACCCCGATTTAGATATCGGATGGTATACATATGCCGTCGATGCCGGGAACAGGATCTGTGAACAGCATGCTATTGCCGCTATCATTAGCACATCTAAGCCAAATACAACTCATCTTATTGCTCACACCCTTGCTAAAACATATAATATTCCTTGGATTGCTGATTTTCGAGATCTCTGGACACTCAATATTTTTTTAGATTACTCATTTATTCGAAAGTATTTCGAGAAAAAATTAGAATTGCATACCATAGAGCGGGCATCTGCCCTGACAACACTATCACAGCCATGGGCTGATAAACTTAAGGAGTTTCATAAGAAGGAACATTCATATTCGGTCACAAATGGGTTCGATCCTGAAATGATGAATCCAGGTATACCTCTGTCTAAGAAGTTTAGAATTGTATATACTGGTACACTATACTATGGATATCAGGACCCTGTGCAACTGTTCAGGGTGATGAGTGCATTAATCAGTTCAAATCAGATTGATCAGGAAGATATCTCTATTGAATTCTATGGTGGGGATAATGAATGGTTGGAGACGTATATTTCCAGATATCAACTTCATGATGTGGTTATTCTCCATGGACGGGTTCCAAGGGAAACTGCCATTGAAGAACAGAGACGATCACAACTCCTTCTTCTTCTGACATGGAATGAGCCGGGTGAAGATGGTGTAAGTACAGGAAAATTTTTTGATTATCTTGCAGCCAGACGTCCTATCTTATCAATCGGCTTTACAAATGGAGGGGTCGAGAATACTCTTCTCAAACAGACTCGTGCAGGTAAACACTTTTCAGATGAAGATGAACTTGAACGGTATCTTATTCAGGTCTATCATGAATTCAAACAAAAAGGGTTTGTTTCATATTATGGTATAAAGGAAGAGATCATGAAATTCAGCCATCTTGAGATGGCTAAAAAATTCTCACAGGTTTTAAACCAATCTCTGGAGTCTTTTCCTGATAAAAGAGAGGGATAAGCTATTCAATATCACAATCCATTACCCTGTAGTTAAACAATTCAGTGTATCTCCTTACTCTTCACACAACCCCCATCTCTCTCAACCTCTTCGGCAGATACTCCCCCGTCACAAAGTCCAGCCCCCGTGCCGCAAACGCCTGCTGCTCCGACTTCAGCCCCATCGACAACTGAAGGTTAATCTGCTCGCGCCAGTAATCCGTTGCAAACCGGGGGTCGGTCAGCTCCGCCTTCAGGGCGGCGATGTCCTGCTCGCTTAAACTGTCGGCAGGGAGGTCATAGTCCCGGATGTCCGAGGGCTGGACGCCGATGAACCGGGCCGCCGGGGTGGCGAGGAGCTCGGACATATGCGCACTCTTGATGGAGCCATAGGCGATCGATGCATAGATCCGGTAACTCCAGGGATCGCCGTCGGTGAAGATGAGGATCGGGAGGCCGAGCTCCTCATTCAGCTTCTTCAGCATCCGCCGGGTGGACCGTGCCGGCTGCCCCTTCAGGTGGAGGAGGATTGCGCCAAATTCGTCATCAAAGCCATTCTCCTGGAGACGGGCATACATACCGCCGGTCTCCATCGCAATGACGAACTTCGCGTCATGGTCGATCAGATCAACATTGCCGACATTATTTGGGATGGAATACCCGGCCTCCCCCACATCATCCCGGCAGTGTATCTCACGGATCCCACGGCGGGTCGACTCCCGGAGTCTGAGAGGGCCAAAGATCGTTGCCCCATCCTCCTCAGGCCGGAGATGGAAGGCTTCGCGTTCAAGTGCGGTGACGATCTCAAGATCCTCAACTAAATAGTTGCTCTCATCCTGTGCCGTGAACTTCGCCTTCTTCCATGATTCAGAGATATAGTACATCTCCCTCAGCGTCGAGGAGCGGTTCTCTGTGAGCTGGCCCTTTAGAAACCCGATCACATACGCCATCTTCAGAAGATGGATCGCACTCCGGGCAGTCGATGCAGACCGGGTGCTCTCCTTCTCCCCGTACTTCCAGACGTCAGTTGCCTCATCATAGGCGATATTCTGTTTTGTCCGGGTCGGTAGCCGGATCGAGGGGATCTCGCCATCTGCGATCTGGTCATACCACGCACTCGCAATGCCGACGAGGCGGTTGATAGTGTGTGTGTTCTTCTGTTGATCGCTTTCTGATAGTTCTTTCAATGTGGGTTCCTCTGTGACAATTCTTTCTCTAATCGAAATGTTCGGGAATATGGATTTTTTGGTAGATGATTGCTACTTTATAGTCTCATAATATTTTTTTGAGCAAACTAACTAAAGGGGGAAGATCTTTGTTTACAGTGTCCCAGACAATATCTATGTCTATATCAAAATAACCGTGGATAAGTCTGTTTCTCATTCCAATCATATGGCTCCATGGAACCTCTGGATGATCCAATTTATATTTTTTTGAAACGTGATTGGCTGCCTCACCAATTATCTCAAGAAGTCTGATAAGTGCAAGGGAGTAGACATCATCTCCATGGAGGTCTTTTTTACTTATCTCCTGAGAGATCTCAATCGCCTTTTCAGCCGCATCAATTGCATGGCGAATGTACACTGTATCGTTATGTTGCATAACAGACTTCACACGAATTTATGACATCATCTCTGAAATATCTACTCAAATCTTTCGGTGTCCTGATATCAATCTTCCTTCCTCCAAAGAGTTCAGATAATTCTTCTTCCATTGAAAATATTGTAAAAAATCCGGGGGTTTTTCCCTCTTCAAACTCGATAAGGACGTCGATATCACTTTCTCTCGAAAAATCTTCTCTGAGAACCGATCCAAAAAGGGCCAGGCGTCGAATATAATACTTCTTGCAGAAGTCTGCAATCTCCTCATGGGGGATGGGTACCTGCGGGCTTTGTGTCATATTGATCTACTCATAGTATCTCTATTCAGCAAAGAGATAAATTTCTGTCGGCATATAATCGCAATTGGATGCCTTGATAGAATAAGACCCACTCAGACTCCGCGGGGGGGCACCGCTCAACCCCCGCTCCGTCTTCGGGGTTGGCGATCCAAACGGTCACCGAGCGGGTGCTGTTCGCACCCGCCATTGGGATTAGGCCGCTATCGCGCCTATTTCTTGTTACTGCTCTCTCCCTCTCCATCAAACACTGGTTCTCATCCACTGTTGCGTGTGAAGAAGAGATCCGGTCAAATCTCATCTTAAAAGGATATCCGGTGGGAAACAGTCTCTAGCACGGCAGCTCTCGTTCGTGCAGGAATACAGGTCTGATCCCGAACTACTCATGTTGTGAAATATTGTATGAGTTCTGTAGGTCTTATGTCCCGATCTGCTCATTCCCCTTCCAGAATCAGGTGTAGCACTTCATGTATATTGGCGAGATATTGGCAAGAACCTCCTCATAGGTGTCACCCTGGGCGTAGCATCCCTGGACTGCTGGTATATGGGCGAAATAGCCATCGTCGTCCTTTTCAACTGAGATCACAAAACCCCTCTCCATGCATCGACCCTCTTCCATCCATCTACCCCCCACCTCACTCCAGAAGGTCCATCACCACCATCTGCGACTCATCCATCCCCTGCACCGTCAGGCTGCCGCCACCGGCACCCGGATACTGTGTCGCCCATGAAGCAGCCGGCTCAAGTGCGACCCGCCAGCACTTTGTCACCTCGCCATCAAGATCAGTTGAAAAGTCCGGGGCAACCGTTGCTCCCTCCCCGGAATCATTTGAGATGTCATAGAGAGTCAGTTCAACTGTCTTTGTGGTGTGGTTATCAATTCGTATCTGCACCCTTCCATCAAGAAGCCCGCGTTTCACCACCACCCGCCGCATGATCCGCCCTTCAATTGCGGCGGTCTCAGGCACCGGCTTCCCGACGATCTCTGCAACCTTGTCTGCAATATCCGGTATGATCGCACAGACCGCACGGGCACGATCCTCAGCAATCCGGCTTCTGTCCCGGCGGGAGAGGAACGCCTTCAGGTCGCGGCCAAGATCCTGGAGTGCGAGCACGATCTCTTTCTCTATCTCAGGGATGGAGGCGACCGCATCCTTGCTCTCACTGGTAAAGGGCACATTGGTCGAGGCGATATGCACGAGAATCAGCACCGGACCCTGGGGCAGACCGGACTGGGCAATCCCATAACTCTTCCAGTTCACCGAGGCAACCGACTGGGTAATGGCACAGGCTCCCTGCTGGTACAGGAGCGGCACCCGGTTTGCAAACCGCATGATCCGGGCTGAACCCTCTGCCTCAAGCCGCCCTCCATACCCGATTGCCGCCTCCACCACAAATGAGTGGCCTGAGAAGACGCCCGGCGCCCGGCTTCTGGACTTCACAAAATCAAGGGCAAACTCCTTCTCAAGGCCGGAGAGGATCAGTTCCTCTCCAATCGGGGAGAGGCAGGTGGACGCAGGTGGAGCCGGGATCCTCACCTCCTGCATGGCAGCGAGGATCTTCTTCAGGTTCTGCGGGTCAAGGTCAGCGGCCCGTGCAGATGCAGGCACTCGAGCATGGGCGAGGATCTCTGTTGCCGTCTTCTTCCCGACCCTTGAAAACTCCTCCTGGAGAAATGTTTCAACTGTTGCATCACTCGCAGCAGCCATCCTCTTTAAAATCCCAAACTCAATCCCGTATGGATGCGGCCTGATAGACTGCGGGCATGGCGGAATATCTCCTGAAACCCGTTCAAATACCGTTCCCTCGGAATCAATCTCGATCCGGAACCGGGCATGGGGGTTCACAATAGAGGTATATTTCAGGTACTCAAGCAGCCGCTTCTTTGCCGAGATCGAACTTTCAAACTCAAGCTCAATCCTTGTTCCATGCGGAAGCGCCCATTCTATCTCCTCGTGGGAGAGCACATCCGGCTCATTTGTCCGGGTGTTGATCATCAGGGAGAATTTATGAGCCTTCGTCTTCGCGCTGGTGCGCGATATCACCGTGGCAGGAACTCCGCTCGTCAGTTGTGCATAGAGGACTGCTGCTGATATCCCAATCCCCTGCTGCCCCCTGCTCTGGCGCACCTGGTGGAACCGCGATCCATAGAGGAGCTTCCCAAAGACAAACGGCACCTGCTGCGGGACGATGCCTGGGCCGTTATCCTCAACAGCGATTGTGAATGTCCCTGACTCAGTCTTTCTGATGATCACCAGGATATCGGGGAGGACTGCTGCCTCCTCGCAGGCGTCAAGGGCATTATCGATTGCCTCCTTCAGCGTGGTAATCAGGCCGCGTATCGGCGAATCAAATCCAAGCAGATGCTTGTTCTTCTCAAAGAACTCGGCGACACTGATGCTTTTCTGTTGTTTTGCAAGTTCCTCAGCAAGTACCACTGCCAACCACCCCGGCGACAGCATCCTGAATTGTCACCATCTCCTGCTCTCCGGTTGCCAGGTTCCTGAGTGTCACCATCCCGGCTTCTGCCTCGCGAGCACCGATCACAACAACATAATCGGCATGTTTTGCCGCCTGCGAGAGCTGGGCAGAGAGGCTTCGTCCAAGCAGATCAGCAATCGTCCGGACCCCTGCCGTTCTGAATGCAGCAGCAACCGAGATCCCATATCTCCGCCCCTCAGGCGTGGTCGCAACTGCAACCGTGCAGGGACGCTTCACCAGAGTCTCCCCCCGTGAGACCATCACACGGTCAAAGCCGATGGCAAACCCGCAGGAGGGGGTATCTTCGCCGCCAAAGAGGTGTGCAAGGCGGTAGGCGCCTCCACCCATAATCTGGTTCTCGGCCCCAAGGTTCTCAGCAAATGCCTCAAAGACCGATCCGGTATAGTAATCAAGGCCACGGGCGATCCCAAAATTCTGGACAAACGGCACGCCGTGCGCCTCAAGCATCCCAAACGTCTCCCTGATCCGTTCCTCCTCAGGGATTGGTCCGGTGATTGCAAAGGCATCATCCAGTGTCTTTGACTCGATTAATGCCCTGAGATTCAGACTGAGATCAGCATCCAGATCGATCTCCTCAAGCGCACCATAGTCACGCTTGTCAAGGCAGCCACGCACCTGCTTCTGCAGAACGGGATCAAGGTTCGCAAGCAGGCTCCGCATCATCGCAAGATCCCCAACACGAAGCTCAAACGATACACCCGCAGACCTCAGAAGATCATGGCCGACTGCCATCACCTCGGCATCTGCATATGCAGAATCCGCTCCGATCAGCTCCACACCAAACTGCCAGAACTGCCGGTATCTCCCTTTCTGGGGCCGTTCATACCGGAAACAGTCTCCCATATAATACCAGCGGACCGGTTTTTTCAGGACTTTCGCCTCATTCACGTACATCCTGAGAACCGGGGCTGTCAGCTCAGGCCGAAGGGAAATATCCCGTCCACCCTTATCCTGGAAGGCATACATCTCCCCAACGATACCCTCGCCTGACCGTGTGGTGAAGAGTTCAAGATGTTCAAATGCCGGGGTTGCAATCTCCCGGTATCCCCAGCATGAGACGGCCTTTCGCATGGCTGCCTCGATACTCCTTCGCCCTTCAAGCTCATCAGGAAAAAAATCACGTGTTCCTCTTGGTCTCTGAATCATCACGCACCACTTCATTCGATATTATCTCTTCTTTACCGTTGCCGCACCGAAGAACCGTGTCAATGCATCCTCATCGGTCCAGATCCGCTCCCGTTCATCCTTCCCCTGCAGGTAGAGTGCAAGCAGTACAAGACCTATCCCAAGGAATGGCTGGCCAAACCACGCAGCAGCAATCCCGGCAGTTGCAGCAGCGCTGAAGAGGACTCCCCGGACTGCCGCTCTCCGGTACCCTGCATATCCGGTCCGCCCGTAGATCCGGAGATCACGCAGCCAGAGGAATATGGTGACGGCGGCTCCAAAACAGGTGACAAGAAAGAGGATATCCATACAATGAACTTATTATGCGCCTCGTCCCTTGATAATAGTGACCATGCCAATGAACCAACGCCTGGTACAACTCCTTGAAGATGTCCGATCCGGCCGCTCTACCCCTGAAGAGGCAGCAGAGCAGATCGGCGGCCTCAGGATAGAAGAGGTTGGCGCACTCGCCCGGCTCGATCTCGGCAGACAGATCCGCTGCGGCATACCTGAGGTGGTGCTTGCAGAAGGAAAGGATACCCCGCATCTTGCAAAGATCATGCGGCGGTATGCAGAAACAACCGGCCGCTGCCTTGCGAGCAGGGCAACAGAGGAACAGGCAGCTGCAATACAAGAGGCAGCACCTGATCTCACCTGCGAGTATCATCCTGATGCCCGGATCATCATCCTCTCGGATGGCCGGATGAGACCGTCCACCGGCGGAACTGTGGCTATTATCACCGCCGGTACATCAGATATCCGCGTGGCAGAAGAAGCACGGATCATTGCAGAGGAGATGGGATGCAGCACACTCACGGCATATGATGTCGGTGCTGCAGGTATTCACCGGCTCTTTCCGGCCCTCCAGGCCCTCCGGGATGCAGATGTCTATATCGTCTGCGCCGGGAGGGAAGGAACGCTCCCTGCTGTTGTTGCAGGCCTTGTTGGCCGGCCTGTCATCGGGGTGCCTGTCTCGGTCGGGTATGGGTACATGGGCAAAGGCGAAGCGGCACTTGCCAGCATGCTCCAGTCATGTGCGGTGCTTGCGGTCGTCAATATTGATGCAGGCTTCACTGCCGGGGCATTTGCGGCACAGATCGCCAATGGAGCAGAAAAACCATGAAACGCGGCTTTTACATCGGGCGCTTCCAGCCATACCATAACGGCCATCAGGCAGTGCTGGAAGGAATCGCCAGGGAGGTTGATGAGATCATCATCGGTGTCGGGAGCGCCCAGCTCTCCCATGATGCTGAGAATCCGTTCACCGCGGGAGAGCGGGTGCTGATGATCACCCGCGCGCTTGAGGATATCGGCTGTCCGTTCTACGTGATCCCGATTGAGGATCTCAGGAGAAACGCCCTCTGGGTTGCCCATGTCACCTCGATGACACCGCCCTTTGACATCTGCTATACCTCAAACCCGCTTGTTATCCAGCTCTTCAGGGAAGCGGGCATCAATGTGCAGTCCCCGCCCATGTACCGCCGCGAAACCCTCTCCGGAACAGCGATCCGTCGGCTGATCCTGGCTAAAGGAGCGTGGGAACACTGTGTTCCGGAAGCAGTTGTCCATGTCATCCGGGAGATCAGGGGTGTTGAGCGGATACAGACGATCGCAGAGAATGATTATGAATAACTCAAAATCCCCAAGAGAACGATCTGATCCTCCAATGGCAGTCCTATTGGAATTGGCGCATATACCGGAATTGACGCCTGCACACACAATGGCCGGAGAGCCTGATAGAACAGCCGGATGAAACCGATTGAATATTTTGCCTTCAGCACAAGGAAGTATACGTATGGTCTCTACAAAAGAAACTCCACATTTTGCAGAACTGATTAACCGGTACTGGTACCTGACTCCGGGTGTTGCAATCTTTGGGGTGGTGCTCAGTTTCTTTGGCATCACGCTCCCCCTGCCGTTCATTGTCGAACCGGGCATCTGGGGCTGTATCATCTCGTCATTCCTCCTCTTCGGCATGGCGTTTGCCGATCCAAAGCGGGATCTGGTCTCGATGTTCACCCCGCTCTATGCATTCATATTCTTTGTTGTTCCAAGTGAATTTCCGCAGGAACTCCCATTGATGACCCTCTTCACAGTGACGATCATCGTCCTGACCGCCCGGCTCCAGCACCGGATCAGGAACATATAGAAGAGAGTCGGCAGCTCAAATCAGGCTCCCCCCTGATAATCTTTTAGAATCTCTGTAATTTTCTCTCAATATTCAAAATTTCGTGCCGGAATGAGTGAGATTTGTTTTCCGGATACGATCATAGTCTCTTCCTGATCATACGTCAGAATGTATCCAGCATCAAGCCCGAAGAAATCCATTGCCTCCAGCAACCCCCCTATCTCCCGATCTTTATTCCTGCTATTGACTTCATAACAGACCTGTATCGCCTTTGTAATCTTCGTCTGTTCTTTCACAATGAAGTCGCACTCACCCTTCTCCCTGAAATAGAAGAGTTCACGGTATCTCTTCCTGAGCTCCAGAAAAACATGGTTCTCAAGGAACCTGCCACGATCCTCTGAAAAGAGAACTGAATTTGCATGGATCAGCCCGTTATCTATGGCATATGCCTTCCTTGGATTGATCTGCCTGCTTTTTTGGGAGTACGAGAACCGTGGGAGGGTGAAGATGATGTATGCATCTTCAAGGAGATTCAGATATGATGCAATGGTGGTTTTTGATCCAATAGCAGAAAATTTCTTATGCAATTTCGAAAGCGTGAACTCTCTGGAAATATTTCCAAGCAGGTGGATTGCAAGTTCAGTTACCATTCCCGGATTTTTTACGGGGTTTCTGTAGATGATATCCCGCGCGATGATGTCCATCAACAGGTTCTGCAGGACCTCATCCAGCCCGGTTCTCAGGTACTCCGGAAAGCCGCCGGAAGAGAGATAATCCCTAAAAGAATCTGCTGAATCTTTGCATTCCATATAGTTTAGATATTCATCATATGAGAATGGAAAGAGCTCTATTCGCAGATTTCTTCCTGTTAATTTTGTCCCGAGATCCCGGCTCAAAAGTGATGCATTCGATCCGGTAATGATCACCTTCTTCTTCCGATCGAGAAGATATCTCACATATGATTCCCAACCGGGAAGGTTCTGGATCTCATCAAAATAATAGAGATCCTTTTCTCCAAACTCCTCATAAAAAACTTCTTCCAGCAGTGCAATGTCTTTGAGTTCAAACTCAGCAAGACGGGGATCTTCAAAATTCAGGTAAAAAAACTCCTCTTCTCTCTTCATCGACTGGAGAAGGAGTGTGCTTTTCCCACATCTTCGTATGCCTGATATAATAATAGCAAAGTTTTCACGTGGCGTCACCCGTACCAGTTCCTGCCGTATAACACCCGGACTGAACTTCTCTAATGCATCTCTCTCTGATCTCAGGATTGTGGCGAGCTCACTCTTCAGGATCATGCTATAGTGAAAAGGAACATGGGAAATGATAAAAGTATTCATTCCTATTGGACAGTATTGAACACTTCAATTGGACAAAAATGACCATTGGAAATGGACACTAATCACATTTGAACAGGATTTTAAAAAAAATGATGTAAAACGTCGTGGTATACCGCAACCTGATGCGTATCTATAGAATGGTATGCAGATTACCAATGAAGAAATAAAGTTTTTCAGGCACCCTGCCTAAAACGAATCAAGTGAGACCGAGCCAAACTCGTCTGCAACCTGCCGGATATTGGTGACGCCAAATGCCGTCTGGACAATTTCAAGATCAAGAGCAGCTGCTGCATCAACCATGTAATCAAGGATATCAACAGAGAGCTCTTTCTTCTCGCGTGACTTTCGCATCTGGTCCATCAGAAACGTCACCTGGGCTGGGTCTTCACTCCTGAGTTTTGCAAGCGTGATGACACACATCGATATTCTGGTGAGGTTTCTATCAGTACCGGTAATCGTATCAAAGAAGTTTTTGAGAACCTGTGCCTGATAGACCTCGCCAGCCATACGTAATAGTTCCTTCTCATCAAGGTAATATAAGGCTTTCGATGGTTTGAGGGTCTTTCGGCTTGTTTTGGATACCTGCCATGCAAACCCGTCACCGCTGTTTGGAAGAGGGATGGCCATAGGGCTATTCTGGCTGGCCACACCCGGCACCACCAGCAATCCCTTTCCTGTGGAGCGCCCGTCTCCTGTGATATCTCATTCAAGGCGCCTCCTCTCTATACTTTTCTGTACACTGCACGACGGTGATCTATCTCAAGGACAAGTATCAGAAGCTGCTCATCCTCAATAGTGAGTATCGCACGGTAGCTCCAAACCCTCCATGAATAGAGGACTGTTGGAGATCCGGTCTTCAGCTTCCTGACGTGCGCATAGGGCTCATCCTGAATCGCGGAGAGTCAACGGATGATCCGTTCTGCATCAGATGAAGAAAGAGATCGGAGATCGCGCCGTGCACGTGCTGTATAGGAGAGGGTGTATCTCATGGGTATACAGTTTCATTGGCCGACCGTATACTGGAAGATACGTCATCGAACTCCAAATTCTTTTTTGATCTCCTCTTCTGAATAGATCCGTCCCGCTTTCAGATCCTGGAGCGCCTCTTCGATCCCCAGAATCGCCTCATCACTGAGAGGTTCGGTATCAATGGCCAGATCCAGGAGACGTCTCACGACATTATTGTATGATTCCCTGGAATAGCACTTCAGGTCATCAAGCCGGCTCTTCACCTCTGTTGAGACCTGGATGGTCGTAATTCCCATAGGTATCTATAGGTCTGTATTGTGCCGTAAAGATAATCCAGGGAAATCCCCGTCACTTCGCGGTGCTCACAATCCTGATGATATCGCCGTTTTTGAGTTCGGTTGTATCCTTGATCCGCATCTTTGACCGTGCATCAACAGCATGCAGGAAACCCTTTCCAATATCTGTGTGTACCCGGAAGGCAAGATCGCGGGGGTTCGATCCCTTCTCCATGAGGAACGCATCAGGCAGAACCCTGCCTTTTCCATCGGTGAAATGGCTCTCATCCTCAACCGGATAGACAACAATCAGTCCAAGGAGCGAGAAGACGGCAGTATTGATCGCCTGCTGCACCCCGGTGCCGTGCAGCCGCTGCATCTGCACCCGTATCAGTTCAAGCCCCTTCTTCTGCTGCGGTGACAATGCGGCCTCCTCAACTTCAAGAAACCCCGGATCCCCCGGAATATACCTGATCAGATCAGCTGCCGCCGCATTTCTGAGTGCAAGTTCTCCTGCTGCAGTTGCGCGCATCATCTCCTGATCAAGCTCCTTGAGCATCTCATCGGTTGCCAGATCTGCTTTGTTTGCCACCACAACAGTCGGCTTGTTGATAGCAACCAGGGCATCTGCAAACATGCTAAGTGCAGCAAGATCTGCTTTGAAGAGATCCACCTCGGTTGCATCAAGGGCGGATCTGATATCATCTGCTGAAATTGCAAGCCCGGCAAGCGCGTCTGCGAGAAGCTCAATGAGTGCCGGTTCTTTTCCCTGCGAAGTCCGGATCAGGCGGGGGAGATGCTTCTCGATGATGCCTGCAACCCACATTGCCATCTCCACATTGAGAAAGCGGACATCTTCCATGGGGTCCCGGGTACCCGGATCGACCGGGTTGCCTTCGGCATCAGTTCCCCCGCTCGCATCAACCACCTGGATGATGGCATCTGCTGCACGCAGGTGATCGAGGAACTGGTTGCCAAGCCCTTTTCCCTTGTGCGCATCCGGCACAAGCCCGGCGACATCAATCAGTTCAACCCCGATAAACCGGTTTCCTTCCTTACAGATGCCGCAATCCAGCCCGAGTTCTCTGCAGGGGCAGGGTGTCCGGACATAGGCGACACCATGGTTTGCATCGATGGTGGTGAAGGGATAATTTGCAATCTCGACATCTGCGAGCGTCGCGGCCTTAAAGAACGTCGACTTTCCGCAGTTTGGTTTTCCAGCAAGAGCAAGCGTGATCATCGTAATTCACATGTACGACCGATGCATATTAACATGCATGGGATATATCACGCGACCAACTGCATACTTTGATGCGCCCGGCCCGGCAAACACCGCTGATGCTGTGGAACTTGCCGTTTCACGGGCGCAGGAACTGGAGAGCAGAACAATTGTGCTTGCGAGCACATCCGGCGCAACAGCACGCGCGTTCATGGAGGCGGCACGGGGAAAAGATATCCGGCTTGTCGTGGTGACGCATGTCGTCGGGTTTGCAGAACCCGGCGTCTCTGAGTTTGAGGACGATGCAAAAGACGCCCTGCTCGCTGAAGGTCACCTCGTCGTCACCGGCACCCATGCCCTCTCCGGGCTTGAACGCTCGCTCTCGCGGGCCGCCCGGATAGGCGGGGGCTCACGCACCGAGGCGATTGCAGAAGCCCTCAGGCGCGTTATTGCTGTCGGCATGAAGGTGGCGGTCGAATGCGTGCTGATCGCAAGCGACCAGGGAGCGATCTCTATCCACGATGAGGTGGTGGCTGTTGGAGGAACCGCAACCGGTGCAGACTGTGTCGCTGTCATCCGTCCAGGCCACACCGCATCGTTTTTTGATCTGCAGGTACGGGAGATCGTTGCGATGCCGAGAAACCGGTGATCCATGATCCGCGAAGCCCTGGCCGATACCCTCGGCCACCTGAAGAACTATCCGCTCCTCTGGGCAGGAGGCCTGATTGCTGCCTTGATCACGCTTTTGGATCTCCTCATTGCAGGAACAGATACCGTACTTGCAGGAAGATTTCAGATCCTCGCGTTCCTGGTCTTTCCTTTCATCATAGCAGGGAGCTATGGCATCATCAGGGAAAAAGAGGGCTCCCTTGCCCTCTATGCACAATATGGGATGGAATACTACTTCCGTGTCCTGCTGCCGCTTCTGATCATTCTCTTTGCGGTACTCCTGACAATACTGCTTGTTCTCTTCAGCATCTCCATTGTCGGAATCGCTCCGACAGCAGATCTCGCCTTCTTCCTTGGAATGGGTGTTTCTGTTCCGATCCTTCTTCTCACGTATTTCTATGATGCCTTTGCAGTATTCCGTGACGAGAAGATCTTTGACTCGATCAGGGCAAGCATCACGATGGTGCTGGCATACTCCTGGAAAATCCTCCTCTTCGTTGCTGTGAATATTGCTGTCCTTGGGTCTCTTCTCTTTGGCCTTGCCTTTGTCTGGGCCGGGCTCCTCTGGGAATCGATGAGTGAGATTGCAGAGATGGATCCAGAGATCATCAGTGCGATGACAGGAGACGAGGTGATGGCAATGCTCGGCCCTGACGCGCTCTTTGCAACCGCAGTTGTCCTCTTTATCTGGGCGACCATTGCAACTCCGTTTACAATTGCCTTCAAAGCCGCATTCTTCCAGCGCCTGGAACAGGCACCCCGTGTGGAACAGCAGGTGGGTGTCTATGATGAGAAAGGCAGATGGTATAAGTATTAACGACAGGCAGGACTCCTGCTCACTCTTCTTTTAGTAAAAACAATCCGGGTGCTGTTATCGGCAATTCAGAAGAAGAGCAGCACCATCAGGCCAGCAGCAATCCCTCCGCCTGCCGTTGCAAGGAGATTGGTCCCTGCATTCCCGACAGTCCCCCTGTTTTCCAGGGTGGCGCCGATGAGGCTGTCGATGTTTGTTCCGATCAGGCCTGCAAGTGTACAGATCAGAAACATTTCAGCGGTGATCATCCCAAACCCAAGTGCGATCCCGGCGATGGCAACTGATCCAACCAGTGCGGCTACCTCTCCCCGTAGCGTCACCCCGCCGTTTGTTCCCTCAGGAACACGCCTGAAGGTTGTGATCATATAGGGCTGCCCGCCGGTCACACCGATCTCAGATGCCACGGTATCGGCTGTTGCAGTTGCAACACTCCCGACAAAGACCGCAGCCCAGATCGGCTCCCCCGTCAGCCCGAAGAGCACAGCGGCAACAGTGCCGACGAGGCAGTTAGAGAAGGCATTCATATACCCGCGTGCGCCACCCCGCTCCTGTTCAACACCCATGGATTGCTTCTGATTATACTGGTAGCGGGTACTGGCAGATCCGATGATGAAGAAGGCAAGCATCACCAGGAACCAGCTGACATCAGCAAAGACCATCAGCAGGACTCCGATAAGCGCGCCTGCAAAGAGCCCGGAGAGATCTGCTGCCCCGATCCGGTAGGAGAAATACCCAAAGAGCACCGCAATAGTGAATGCGAGAGCCAGAATCTGGATATCCACCTGAAACCCGAGTTCCAGGAAGAGGAACAGCGTCATGGCAACACCGAGCATGATGATCATCTGGGCATCGTCACGTCCTGCCAGAATGGAGCGAAGCAGCAGCGCCACCAGAACCCCGATGATGAGGACAAGCGGCTGAATATAGCCGAGATAGAGCATCACCAGGAATGCACCGGCAGATGCCCCTGCGGTATAATGAATATATGCCCGTGGCCTGCACCCTCCCGCACGATAGGCAAGTTCTCCAGAGAGAACAATTGCGATCGTTGCACCAAACGCAACAAGCGGCAGCAGTCCTGTTGCATAGAGGATGGCTGTTGCACCGAGTGCAACCGATATGTACTGTGTCCCCCGGATCAGCAGAAGAACTGCTGAAAAGGCGATAACAAGCATCGAGAAGAGCCAGGGGGGCTGAATGAAGGGAGCAACCAGTATGCCGGCGATGGCGAGTGCGGAAGCGGCCAGGAGGCGGGGCGGGACCTTCATGAACAGAGAAGAGTTGGCTCAAGAACGAGAAGAAGGTTCTTATCCGGAATCCTGGATCTGCGAACAGTATATCAGATGACGCAGACAACCCTGTATAAATGTCGTCACCCGAGGATCTCCAAAAGACCTATGATTATACCGAAGTCGAGCGGCGCTGGCTCGATCTCTGGCAGGATGAAGATTTTTATTTTGACTGGAATTCGGATAAACCCCGCTACATCATCGATACTCCTCCCCCCTACCCGACCGGCCGCCTCCATATCGGGCATGCCCTGAACTGGGTATACATGGATATTGTTGCCCGGTATAAACGGATGCGGGGCTACAATGTGATGTTTCCGCAAGGGTGGGACTGCCACGGACTCCCAACCGAGGTGAAAGTCGAGGAGATCCATGGGATCACGAAAAATGACGTGCCACGTGATGAGTTCAGGGAGATGTGCCGGGCACTGACACGGGAGAATATCGAGACGATGCGCAACTCCATCCGGGTGATGGGATTCTCGGTGGACTGGAGCTCGGAATATATCACCATGGATGAGAGCTACTACCGCCTCACCCAGGAGTCGTTTCTCAGGATGCTTGAGAACGGCTATATCTACCAGTCAGAGCACCCGGTCAACTTCTGCACCAGGTGCGAGACCGCAATTGCGTTTGCCGAAGTCGCCTACTCTGATAATGTCACCCGCCTCAACTACTTTGACTTCGACGGCCTTGAGATTGCAACCACGCGCCCAGAACTCCTCGCAGCGTGTGTGGCAGTCGCCGTGCACCCGGACGATACCCGCTACCGCGATCTGGTTGGCAACCATCTGACGGTTCCGATCTTTACGTATCCTGTCCCGGTGGTCGCAGATGAGGCGGTCGATCCGGCATTTGGATCCGGTGCGGTGATGATCTGCACCTTCGGTGACAGGCAGGATGTCGTCTGGTGGAAGACCCACAATCTCGATCTCAGGCCTGCAATTGACCAGCAGGGTGTGATGACGTCGATCTGCGGATCATATGCCGGGATGACGGCATCGGAATGCAGAAACGCCATCCTCTCGGCCATGAAGGATCAGGGTATCCTGATCCGGCAGGAGGAACTTCCCCAGCGTGTCGGAACATGCTGGCGCTGCGGAACCCCAATTGAGATCCTCTCTGCCCGGCAATGGTTTGTCAAAGTGCAGGCTGATGAGATAACCAGGTCTGCACGCGAGATAACGTGGTATCCGGAACATATGCTGACCCGCCTCCTGAACTGGACACAACAGATGGAGTGGGACTGGTGTATCTCCCGCCAGCGCCTCTTTGCAACACCTATCCCGGTCTGGTTCTGTCTCGACTGCGGGCAGATGGTTCTTCCGGATGCGCAGGACCTCCCCATTGACCCGACGATCGACTCTCCGAAGAATCCCTGTGCGGAATGCGGATCGACCTCCTTTAAAGGAGAGACCGATGTCCTTGATACCTGGATGGATTCATCCATCTCACCACTTGCCGTCTGCAGGTGGGATGGCAGAAAGACGCCTGATACCTATCCCACCCAGCTCCGCCCCCAGGGCCATGACATCATCCGGACATGGGCCTTCTACACCATCCTCAGGTCAGTTGCACTCACCGGGAAAAAACCATGGGATGCGATCATGATCAACGGGATGGTGCTTGGTGAAGACGGGTTCAAGATGTCCAAATCAAGGAACAATGTCATCACCCCGGACGAACTGATCGACCGGCACGGGGTGGACGCGCTCCGCCAGTGGGCAGCAGCAGGCGGGGCAACCGGATCTGACATCACCTTCAGCTGGAACGATGTCGTTGCTGCCTCGCGGTTCCAGACAAAGATGTGGAATATCGTCCGGTTCTCCCTGCTCCAGATTAGAAAAGATGATACACATCCTGCGGATGCTCCATCCGAACTTGCGGATCGCTGGCTCCTGTCCCGGCTCTCAGAAACCCTTGCCGAAGTGACCGATGCCCTTGATAACTACCAGTATGACCGTGGGCTGCGAGCCATCCGTGACTTTGCCTGGTCTTCACTTGCAGACAACTATCTTGAACTGGTCAAGGGCAGGCTCTATTCTGATCTCCCCTCACGTGGTGGTGCGGTCTACACCCTTCGCCTGACGCTGGATGCACTCTGCCGGATGATCGCGCCCTATACTCCGTTCTTCGCATCCGAATGCTATCATCATCTCACCGGGAACCGGGTGATTGATCAGTCGTGGCCTGAGATCCCACTGGATGATGCCACATCCCTCCAGGATGGTGATCTGCTCGTCTCGATCGTTTCGCTTCTCAGGAAATACAAGCACGATGCCGGACTGGCCCTGAATGCTCCACTTGGTCATGTGACAGTCTATACTCCGGGCCGTTCTATCAATGATGGTGGTGATGCCGGGAGAACGACCAATGCGGAGATCGATTGGCGATCAACCGAACCGCGTCTTGACCGCGTGCTCTCGGATGTCACCTTCAATATGGGGATCATCGGCCCCGCCTTCAGAAAAGATGCAGGCGCCGTGATGGCAGCAATCAGGTCACTTCCACCGGAAACACTTGAAGCAGGAGTCAGTTCGGTTGAGATTGCGGGATCACCACGCGAGATTCCGGAGGGTGCATATACCCCGGTATTCTCCTATGCAATTGAGGGGGAAGAGGTGGATCTCCTTACGATCCCGGATGTGGTTCTCGCAATCCGCAGACGCGCCTGATCTCGTCTGCCACAAAGGAGGCGATCACCTCCATTTTTTCTTCTGCATCAATGAGCAGAAACCGCGCGGGATCTGACTCTGCGCGTGCAAGATACTCTTTCTGGACAGCGGCAAGCACTTCTTCACGCTCGAAATGCTCCAGTGCCTCTGCTGATCCGAGCCGCTCAAGAGCCCGGTCTACAGGGAGAACGAGGAGGAATGTCAGATCCGGGGTGATTGACCATCCCCTGTGCAGTGCGGCAAGCCACTCTCCTGGATCGTCAAGTATGCCAGCGAGTGTCACCTGCTGGTAGGCAAACCGTGAATCAGTAAACCGATCTGAGATCACGATCTTCTCCTCAGAAAGAGCTGGCAGCACAACCGTCTTCAGGTGTACTGCATGATCGGCGACAAAGAGCAGGGCTTCTGCTATCGGGTCGGTCTCTTCTGCAATCACCCTGCGGACCGCTTCCCCGATCCAGGTTGCACCGGGCTCCCGCGTGAAGACGCAGTCTATATCGGCAAGCCTGGTTTTGAGCGACTCAATCAACGTGCTCTTCCCGGATCCATCAATTCCCTCAATTGTTATCAGCAGAATCTTCCCCTCCGTACATGGTCAGGCTCCACACCTCCGGTATGAATGGCAGTCGCAAGAATCGCGCCATCATATCCGGCATCTGCAAGCATCTCAAGATCACGTGTATCGCGGACACCCCCGCCATAGATGAGAGGGAGATCGGTTGCGGATCGGATCTCGCAGGCCTTTTCAGGTGTGATCCCTGCTCTCCCGCCGACTGCGGTGATATTGAGGTAGATGCAGCCTGCAAACCCCAATTCCTCTGCGCGTGCCAGGATGGCTGCCGGATCTTCTCCTCCGGGTACAACGAACCCCTCCCTGACATCGACACTCAGGTATCTCCCGGGAAAACCACAGAGATTGCTTCCGGCAGTCTCTGTTCCAACGACATTTTCGATAAATGGCGCATCAAGCATATCGTCTGGTCCCCTGCATCCACGGTCAAGATAGCAGCGGGAGATGAGATCACCAAGGCCAAGGACAAGTGCGTCATGCGATCCTCTTCCCTCGATCCGGTCAAGATCTGCAATATATACAGACTTTGGACGGATCGAACTGATATATTCTCGCGGTTCGGCAGATTTTGCCAGCCCCCAGTCAAGAGGGGCATATTCCGACCGTCTTCCAGCTTTTCCGTGCACCACCATGCCGGACTTGAGATCTATTGCACAAATGAGCTCCATCGTAGAACGCAATCACTATTATCATTTGAGATCATTAAGTTCTATGGAATTACTTGTCAGCCCGAGTTCTCTGGAAGAGGCGAAACTCTCTCTATCTGCTGACATAATCGATGTGAAACGCCCGGCTGAAGGCTCACTTGGTGCGAACTTTCCATGGGTGATACACTCGATCAAGGCGATTGCAGGAGAAAAACCAGTTTCGGCGGCTATCGGTGACTTTCCGGCTAAACCGGGGTCTGCTGCCCTTGCTGCATATGGAGCTGCCTGTGCAGGTGCAGATTATATCAAAATCGGGTTATTTTTTGCAGACCACGATGATGCGCGCCAGGTGATCCATGCTGTTGTGAATGCGGTGAAACCAAAGTTCCCGGAAAAAACTGTTGTCATCGCTGCATATTCGGATTATGAGCGTCTCAACACGATATCTCCCTTTGATATGGCGCTCATTGCAGCCGAGGAAGGTGCCGATGTCTCGATGGTTGATACCGGGATAAAAGATGGGAAAAGCACCTTTGCCTTTATGGATGAATCATCGCTTTCCAGCTTTACCCGGGAGAACCGCCGTCTTAGTATGAAGACCGCACTTGCAGGTTCTCTGAAATTTGAGGATCTTCCACTGCTCAGGCGGATCGATCCTGAGATCATCGGCGTGCGGGGCATGGTTTGTGGCGGTGACCGTTCGTCTTCCATTAACCCTGTGCTGGTCGAAAAAGCACTTGAGCTCATCCGGTGTTAATCATGTTTGAAAAAAAGCTGAATATTCCTGTTTCACTGACATATGACGATGTCCTCCTTGAGCCTGCGGAGTCCTATGTCGAACCGAGTGAAGCCGATATCCGCTCACGGTTCTCAAAGAACATCCAGCTGACTATCCCCATCTGCAGCTCCGCAATGGATACGGTAACCGAATCAATGATGGCTATCACCCTGGCCCGGGAAGGGGGGATCGGGGTGCTCCACCGCAACCTCAGCGCAGAAGCTGAGGTCGAGATGGTTCGTATCGTCAAGCGTGCAGAGGATTTAATCGAACGGCATGTACTGTTTGTCAACCCACAGTCCACAATCATTGCTGTTGAGAGGCTGATGAACGAGCACGGGATCGGTGGAGCGCCTGTTGTTGAGGACGGCCGGCTTGTCGGTATCGTCAGCAGGCGTGATATCCGGGCTATCGTTGGCAGGCGTGGTGAAGAGCCTGTTGAGAAGGTGATGACACGGGATCCATTCACGGTTGGTGAGGATGTCACGCCTGAGCAGGCGCTTGAGCTGATGTATGCAAAGAAGGTTGAGCGTCTGCCGGTTTTAAACAAAAAGGGCGACCTGCTGGGCATTATAACGATGCAGGATCTCCTTGAGAAGCGGCAGTTTCCGCGGTCGAACCGTGATGAGCACGGCAAGCTCCGGGTGGCCGCTGCGGTTGGCCCATTTGATTTTGAACGTGCGATGGCTCTTGATGAGGCGGGTGCGGATGCGCTTGTCATCGACTGCGCTCATGCCCATAACATGAAGGTCGTCAAATCGGTGAAGGAGATCAAGGAGAGTGCAAAAGCAGACTGCATCGCAGGCAATATCGCCACCGGAAAGGCAGCATCCGAGTTTGTGGATGTTGTCGACGGGATTAAGGTTGGTATTGGTCCTGGGTCCATCTGCACCACTCGGGTGGTCGCCGGTGTTGGTCTCCCGCAGATCTCTGCGATTGCCTCGGTTGCTGATGTGATGCATGAAGCAGATGTGCCGGTGATTGCAGATGGCGGTATCCGTTTCTCTGGCGATGTCGCAAAAGCGATTGCTGCTGGTGCAGACTGTGTCATGCTCGGGAGCATGCTTGCAGGAACAGATGCATCCCCTGGGCGTATCATCGTCATAAAGGGCAGGCGGTATAAACAGTACAGGGGTATGGGTTCACTTGGAGTCATGACCGGCGGCCAGTCAAGTGATCGGTATTTCCAGTCCAAGGGGATTGGTGCCACCAAGTTTGTGCCTGAGGGTGTGGAAGGGGCTATTCCCTACTCTGGTGAAGTCTCGGATGTGATCTACCAGCTCATCGGGGGTCTCAAGTCGGCCATGGGGTATACCGGTTCACAGACGCTCCAGGATCTGAAAACAAAGTCCAGCTTTGTGCGGATCACCGCAGCCGGAATCAAGGAGAGCCACCCACACGATATTGTGATCACAGACGAGGCTCCGAATTACCGGCTCTCCTGAGGTTTGGTGCAGGTTTGTCTTCTCTCTTGGCTTAGAGTAGACAATTTACCTGCCTCTCTTACCACTTTTCTCTGTATTGTCTCCCTCAAAGCTTCCCTCTCACACGGGATATATAAAAACCTGATCAGATCCGGTATCAAAACCCCGATTCCTGCCTGTGTCCGGGATTGTCAGTTATGCTAGCTGTTTTATATCAGGAATACTAACATAATGCTAGTATGCTTGATCATGTCGAGATGTCCCGCCTGCTTGACATCCTTGGAAACCGCAACCGGAGGCGGATTATAGAACTGCTCCGCCAGAAGCCATGCTTTGTCACCGAGATTTCCGATCGGCTCCTCCTCTCCCCAAAAGCAGTGATCGAGCACCTGAATATGATGGAGCGTGAGGCGCTTATCTCGTTTTTCCTGGATGAACGGAGGCGAAAATACTATTTCCTTCAGACCGAGTTCGATCTCGTCGTCTCGGTGAAAGAGACCAGACGCACACAGCGGGTTGCAAGCCTTCCATCTGCTGATCTCCGCCTCATCGAATCACTCTCCATGCTCCGCCGGATGGCACGCGCCCGCGAGAGCCTTCTTGATACGCTTGAGAACCTTGAGCGGGACATCGAGGCGACGATGAATGAGATCGTCAGGATGAGTCGGAGCGAGGAGAGCAGGGAGACTGATCTCGATATCATTATTACGCTCTCCCACCAGGATCTCACCCTTGATGAGCTTGCAGAAATCATGGAGACAGACACATCAATAATCCAGGCCTCGCTTGCAGACCTGAAAGCCCGGGGGATTGTCACGCAGGAGGGGGATCGCTTCTCTATCGAGGGTATCTATGGAACACCACAGGGATCATGACAAAGACCTCCGCAAAGGAAGCCTCCGTATCATCGGGTGTGTACTCCGCCCGGAAGGGGGCTTTGGTGGCTATGTGCTTGTTCCGGTGGAGAGCAGGCCCCCGGATCTCCCCTACGAGATGATCGAAACCGAAAACCGGATTTATATCACCGCATCACTGCCAGCAGACGATCTCCTCACCTCAGCTCCCTATGCACGAATCGAGCGTGACAGGGTTGCACTTGTGGTCAATGAACATGAGACATGGATTGTGCTTCCAGCAGAGATCCGTGTCGTCCACTCCACATATACCATCAGAAACGGGGTCATTGATATCTTCTGCAGAAAACCGATTGGGTTTCATCCAATACGGTATTTTAGCCATTGAGCCGGGTGCAGAGTACGATAGCACTTGGTTTGCCAGCATCACGCTTCGTAACTGTCGTCTGTCCAGACATGGGATGAGTGCCGGGGTTTTTGAAACTGATCTGCTTTTAGCCTGCCTGCCTGCCCCCCCTCTCTTTGATAGAGGACGTTGCCTGCGATTATCTGCTGATACACTGCCTGCTCTCTCTCCGAAAGTCTCCTGAATGCATCGTCTGTCAGTATCATTGCAGCGACATCTCTTCCTCCAACCGGGGTGTGAGCCCGGATACACTCTTCTGCAACGCCTGCATCATCTGTTCTGATACAGAGTCCAATCTCGCTCTCTGCGGTATCGGTTCCGTCTGCACAGCTGCCAAAGAGAATAATTGTACTGGATACAGCCTCAAGGTCGGAGAGGAGGCTGCTGCATTCAAACAGGGTGATCAGAATCTTCATCTCACGCAGCAGGGGGCTTGATTCCCGTGCCTGGTAGGTGACAATACGCCCCCGCTCCCTGCGCCTGATTATTCCGGCACCTGCAAGCTCCACTAAGGTCTCACTCACCGGGCCAAGCGGGAGCCCGAGTTCCCGCGACAGTTCCCTCACATAGAAGGTGTCGCGGGGGTGCCTGCCCAGGTGCCTGATGAGTGTGAAGGCTCTTTCCGAACATATGTTCGATAATGTGAACATATGTTCGTATATTAGAACATTAGGCTATAAGCATTTCCCTTCTCTTGAGAAGTACACTGCTAAAAAATTGGGGTGAAGGGAAACCCCATGTCGTCTGGGTATGATACCACGTGTGGTCAGGTATCCTGCAGCGTCTCAATCGCCTGGCCTGCCATCGACCGGACATAGGGATTCTCATCTTCAAGAAGCGGGCGAAGATCCAAAACTGCGGACGAGATGCCAAGGAGCAGAAGCCCCTTGGCTGCCATGTACCTGACATGATCCTTCTCATCAGAGAGGGCAGCAGAGAGGTGGGGCAGGGCCTCTGGCCTCTTCATCAGCCCAAGCGCCTCACAGGCACGGTACCTGACGACCCACCACTGATCTGAGAGGAGCGCAGCAAGCCCGGGCAATGCAGTCTCACCAAAAGATGCAAGCACTCTCGTACTCGCATTCCTGACCTCCTTTGACTCATCCCTGAGTGCTCCGATGAGGTGAGGGAGAGCTGCCTTTGCCACCTGAGGTGGATTGCCCTCTGCTGCTTCCTGCGCAAGCATGCCAATAGCTGCAATCCTGACGTCAGTGCCCTCCTCTCCCTGCAGGATCTCAAGTGCCTCCTCAATGGTTGCTCGTGTATGATTTTTGGTGTTGTTCATCATACAGATATCTCCACGGGATCATATCTTTGTTCCCCCATCTGGTATGCCTGCACGCGGGAAAAACTATCTTCTGAGCGCCCAATGGTATCAATGATCCCTATGGAGACGAACAACATGAGCCGGGACGAACCAGCACACTCGGTTCTCTTATTCACGCCAAAAGTGTTTTTGAATCGTGAACTCTCCTGGATACAGTTCAACAGGCGGGTCCTTGAGGAGGCCAGGGATCCGAACCATCCGCTTCTGGAACGGGTAAAGTTCCTCTCGATATTTGGCAATAACCTGGATGAATTTGTGATGATCCGTCTCTCCGGACTCTGGAGACAGGCCGAAGCAGGAGCACTTGAGCGGCCACCGGATGGCCTCTCTCCGCAGGAGCAGATACAGGGAGTTCGAAAGGAACTGCTTCCTCTCCTTCAGGAGGCAGTCTCCTGTTTTGAAGATGAGCTGCTCCCCGAACTCCGGGATGAGGGGATCATCATCCACCGGATGGCCGATCTCAGGCCGGAGGATCAGAAGCATGCGCGGGATATCTTTCAGAAAGAGGTATTCCCTGTTGTCACGCCGATGGCTTTTGATGTCTCCCATCCATTCCCCTTTATCTCAAACCTCTCGCTGAATCTCGCTGTTGTGATAACTGATGAGAAGCGCGGCAGGCTCTTCTCCCGTGTGAAGGTACCGCGAACCCTTGGAAAACGGTTCGTCAGGCTGCCTGCCATGGAGGATACAGGAAGTGGTGAGAGCCATTATGTCATGCTTGAGGATCTCATCACGGCAAACCTGGATCTTCTCTTCCCCGGAATGACGGTGGTTGCTGCCTATCCGTTCCGTGTAACACGGGATGCCGATTTTGAGATTGAGGAGGATGAAGCATCTGATCTCCTCACAACAATCGAGGAGAGCGTCGGGCACCGCCGGATCGGACGAGCTGTGAGGCTTGAGGTCGATCACTCGGCTCCCTCCTGGATCAGGGAGATGCTCCAGTCAAAACTCCGTCTCCACCCCGTTCAGGTCGATACCAGCACCGGTCCGATGGGTATGGCTGATCTGATGGAACTGACCGATAGCAACAGGCCTGACCTCAAAGACCCTCCTTTCCTTCCCTCTGTTCCACGGGCCCTTGAACTGGAAAAGGCGATCTTTTCTGCGATCAGGAGGCAGGATCATCTCCTGTATCATCCCTATGACAGCTTCAACCCGGTTGTTGCCTTCATCAGGCAGGCTGCACGGGATCCTGATGTGCTCGCAATCAAGCAGACGCTCTACCGGGTTGGCCCGGATTCCCCGGTTGTCTCCGCCCTGATGGAAGCCCGTGAGATGGGCAAACAGGTGACTGTTCTGGTTGAGCTGAAGGCGCGGTTTGATGAGGAGAACAATATCACCTGGGCACGGGCACTTGAACGTGCAGGGGTGCATGTCGTCTATGGCTTAATCGGCCTGAAGGTCCATGCAAAACTCTGCATGGTGGTGCGCCGGGAACATGAGGGGCTTGTTACCTATACGCATATCGGGACCGGCAACTACAATGCCCAGACCGCCAGGGTGTATACGGATCTTGGTATTTTCACAGCAGATCCGGACGTGGGTGCAGATACAGCCGATCTCTTCAATGCCCTCACCGGCTACTCGACAAAGACCCGGTACAGGAGACTGCTTGTTTCCCATGGCAAAACCGGGACGATGCGCACATACCTTCTAGCGAGGATCGATTCTGAGATCCGGCATCACAAGGAGAGGGGGAATGGCTCTATCATCTTCAAGTGTAATGCGCTTGTGGATCCGGCAATTATTGCCGCTCTCTACCGGGCTTCACAGGAGGGTGTTGCCATCCACCTCCAGGTGCGTGGCATCTGCTGCCTCCGTCCCGGTGTCGTGGGTCTCTCGGAGACGATTTGTGTCTCCTCAATTGTCGGGCGGTTTTTGGAGCACACACGGATCTATTACTTCGGAAACGGGGGTGATGCAGAGGTACTGATCGGATCTGCGGATCTGATGCCGCGAAACCTTGACAGGCGGGTTGAAGTCCTCTATCCGGTGCGGGATGAGAGGATCAGACAAGCAATCATCGATCATATACTTGATCCGCATATCCGTGATACCCTGAAGTTGCGTACCATGAACCAGGATGGGACATACTCACGGGGATCTCCGGGGAAGATGCCACTTGACTCACAGGCATGGATGATCCAGAACAGGGGGATCTGGCATGGCGTCTGAAGAACCAGTAGATATCAATAAACCAGGCTACTACATCAACCGGGAGCTCTCCTGGCTCTCCTTCAACCGGCGGGTGCTTGCAGAGGCACATGATAGCACCCACCCGCTCCTTGAACGGATAAAGTTCCTTGCGATCTGCGGGAGCAACCTGGATGAGTTCTTCATGGTCCGGGTATCCGGGCTCAGGCACCAGCTGAAGGACGGTGTCCCAAAGCCGCCGCCGGATGGGATGCTGCCTGCAGAACTCCTCTGGAAGCTTCAGCTTGAGGTCGCTGAACTCTACAGCCTCTATGATGAGACCTGGCAGGGGTCGCTTCTTCCGGCACTCCACGATGCCGGGATTACAATTCTCAGATACAGTGATCTTTCAACTGAAGAGAAAGAGGCGATGACGAACTACTTCCAGACGACCATATACCCGATCTTAACACCGATAGCAATCGATGCGGCCCGGCCGTTCCCCTTCATCTCCAACCTCTCGCTGAACCTTGCAGTTCTTCTGAAGACGACAGATGGCAGACGATACCTTGCACGGGTGAAGGTGCCCTCTCTCACCTTTGGCCGGTTTATACCGGTTCCACCCGGCGGCAAAGGCCGATACCGGTTTCTGCTCCTTGAAGACCTTGTTGCAGAAAACCTGGCGCTCCTCTTTCCTGGTATGATCGTCGAGGGATCCTACAGGTTCAGGCTCACCAGGGATGCTGAGATCAAGGTGGTGCTCGATGAGGCGTCTGATCTCCTCTCGGCAGTCGAGGGATGTCTTGAGTGCAGGCGTACCGGCATGCCGGTACGGCTGGAAGTGGATCCAGGGATGCCTTCCCGCCTGATCCTCCTCCTCTCTGAGAGGCTGGGTCTTTTAGAACATGATGTCTTTGGGACATCGGGGTTCATTGCACATGCGGATCTCTGGCAGCTGCATGATCTCCACCGCCCGGATCTCCTTGATACGCCGTTTGTTCCCCATATTCCACAAGCTCCTGATATCGACGCAAATATCTTTGCAACAGCGAGGGGGCAGGACATACTCTTCTACCATCCCTATGACAGCTTCAGTCCGCTGGTGCGGCTCTTCAGGCAGGCGGCAGAGGACCCTGATGTTCTTGCAGTCAAGATCACGCTCTACCGGATCGACCGCAACTCTCCCATTGTTGATGCACTGATGAAGGCACGGCAGAATGGCAAACAGGTGACGGTGGTCCTTGAGTTAAAAGCCAAATTCGATGAACAGAACAATATCACCTGGGCACGGGCACTTGAACAGGAAGGCGTCCATGTTGTGTATGGCCATGAACGCCTGAAGATTCATGCGAAGGTTGCGATGATCGTCAGAAAAGAACGTGACGGCATCTGCCGCTACATCCACCTGAGTTCAGGTAACTATAACACAAAAACTGCCCGGATATATGGCGATATCGGGTATCTGACAGCAGATCCGGAGATTGCAGCCGATGTGACCGAACTCTTCAATTATTTAACCGGGTATGCTGACGGGGAAACATTTCGAAAACTTCTTGTTGCGCCGATAACGCTCAGAGATGGTATCCTGATGAGGATCGAGCGGGAGATCGAATGCCAGAAGAAGAACCAGTCCGGCTACATCTCGCTCAAGTTAAACGGACTCCTCGATCCGGATATCATCGGGGCACTCTATCGTGCATCCGGAGCGGGTGTCAGGATAGATCTCAATGTCCGGGGTCTCTGTGCACTCAGGCCCGGTGTCCCCGATATATCTGAGACGATCACCGTCACCTCCATCGTGGGGCGGTTTCTTGAACATGCACGGATTTATCACTTTCATAATGGTGGTGATGACGAGGTCCTACTCGGCTCGTCCGACATGATGCAGCGGAACCTCAGGCGGAGAGTCGAAGTCCTATTTCCGGTGCGTGATCCGGCCATCAGGCGGGCTCTCATCAGGATACTGAAGATTCATCTCAGGGACAACGTCAAGGCATGGCACCTCAGATCCGATGGCGTCTATGAGAAGATCCAGCCGGGTGAGGGTGAAGAACCATGCAACTCACAGGAGTGGCTGATTGCCCACCGGGGTGCCTGGCATGGGTGGTAAGAAACAAAACCGGCCCGATGCAGGTTTCTGCCTGTTTGGGGCTCTGGCACTTCAGAAGCTGACTGACGATCTCCTGGCTGAGGCAGATGGTGTCCGCCAGTCTGAGGATATCGAGTACATCCACCGGATGCGTGTGGCATCACGGCGCATCCGGGCAGCGCTTCCTCTTTTTGCGGTTTGTTTCCCCACTGGTATGGATACCCGCACGAGGAAGGGTGTCCGTGCAATCACCCGTTCGCTTGGAGCTGCCCGTGATCTCGATGTCCAGATAGATTTTCTCAACCAGTATCTTGACACCCTTCCCCCGGAGTCTCCCCCGGTCTGGCATGCGAAATTTCTGCCTCCCGGAGAAGAAACCACGGTTCTTGAGCACCCTCCAGACAGTCATTTCGAGTCTGCTGTCACCCGTCCTGCACGTCCCAAATCACCCGGATTACTCGTTCGTATCCGACAGATGCTTGCGCATATACGGTCTGCAATCACAGGGGATTTCACTCCTGTTGTGCAGACCCCGCCACCACCGTTTGAGATCCCGGTGCGGCCGGGTATCGAATGCCTCCTTCTCCGGTGGAATGAGATGCGGAGACGGATTCATCCCGATGTTGTCTGCTCAGTTGATACATTCGAGGAGTCTGGAGTTGGTGAGGAGCTTCTCAGCTGGTGCAGGCAGCAGATTGTCACGGCAGAACTCCGGGGAACCGATGTCCATTCCAGGTATACATATGAGGCAGCATACGAATCGATCAGCACCCGGTTGCTTGAACTCCTCTCATTTGAACGATATGTTTTTGATAGAACCCGGATTGCTCAACACCATGAGATGCGGATTGCTGCAAAACGGCTGCGGTATACAATGGAGATCTTTCGTGAACTCTATCCCGACAACGTAAAAGATCCGATCATGCAGATCAAACGGCTTCAGGATATTCTTGGTGATATGCATGACTGTGATGTCTGGCTGGAGACCCTTCCCCGCTTCATGGACGAGGAGGAAGCGCGTGTCGTGTCGTTCTTCGGGCATGCCGGGTTCATGCGCTTTATCAGGCCGGGCATTCTCCATCTTGCAGACGACAGGAGGATTCGCCGTGAGGAACTGTATACTGCCTTCACCCGCCACTGGGACGCGATGAAGGCAGACGGCGTGATCGAGGCGATCAGGCAGGCCATCGCCACCCCACTCGCAGCAATGCCGCATTCGTTGCATGATGCAGACGGTGCTGTCAGGATCGCCTTTATCGGGGATCTGCATGGCAACCTTCCTGCACTTCTTGCGGTTCTGGCTGATGCTGAGCAACGCGGTGTCACCCATATCCTGCATCTTGGCGATATCGTCGGCTTTGGCCCTTTCCCCGAAGAGACCGCAGCACGGATCCGGGATGAAGAGATCACCGGGGTTGCCGGAAATATAGATCGGGAAACCCTTGCTCTCTCAAAGAAAGACTGTCCAAAACAGAGAGAGGGACCTGATCCCAAGATGCATGCCCTCTGCTGGACAAAGAAGAAGCTGACAAAGGAGAGTATCCGGCATCTCCGATCGCTTCCAGCAGAGCTACGGACAGAGGCAGGAGGGAACACCATCCTTCTCACCCATGGATCGCCGGACTCGACAACCGGGAGGATTGGTGTGGAGACGCCAGACTCCGATCTGGTACGGTTTACCCGGACAGCACAGGCAGACATCATCGTCACCGCACATACCCATCAGCCATTTCACCGTATTGTCAATGATTGCCTCTTCATCAACTGCGGCTCAGTCGGACGGCCCTTTGATGGCGATCCCAGGGCCTGCTACTGCATTCTGGAGGCAAAAACCCGTTCCCTCTGCCATATCCGGATTCCCTATGACATCGATTATGTCTCTGGTGCCATACAGAAAGCCGGTCTCCCGGATATCTTCTGCACCATGCTCAGGTATGGAATCAGTATGGAGGAGGCAGAGATTCATGCAGGGAAGTATGCTGCTGGTCAGGGGGATGATGGTATCTCTGCAGACTGCACGGTCAACCGATCAGTACCCACAATCGAGCCAAAATGACTGAACAACAACGAATACAGGAAGAGACCGTCTCCTTTATCGATATTGGCACAAATTCCATCAGGCTCCTTGTCGTCCGCCTGAACCGGAATGCTTCGTTCACTGTCCTGACGGAGCAGAAAGAGGTGGCACGTCTTGGGGAAGGTGTCTTTACCCGGGAAGAGCTCTCGGATGCAGCAATCAGCCGTGGAGTGACTATCTGCAGGAAATTTGTGGATCTGGGTCTTGCCTTTGGCTCAACCGGGTTTGTTGCCGTTGCCACCTCGGCGACACGGGAGGCAAACAATGCGGATATCTTTCTGGAGATGCTTCTCCGTGAGGCAAACCTTGACGTGCGGGTCGTATCCGGAAAAGAGGAGGCGCGCCTGATCTATCGGGGAGTTGTCTTCGGTCTTGCTCTTGGCAAAAACCGTGCACTCTTCATAGATATCGGGGGTGGATCGACTGAGCTTATCATCGGGAACCAGCATGACTATTTTGCGCTTGAGTCAACAAAACTCGGTGCAATCAGGCTGACGAACATCTTCTTCCGTGAATCCGGTACAGGCAGGGTTTCAAAGAGGAAGTATGCAACTATGCAGGCGTATGCCAGAAACCTCCTTGCCCAGCCATTGAACCGGCTTGGAAGAGAGCACTTTTCACATGTGTATGGAAGCTCGGGGACGATCCAGAATCTTGCCGGGATCGCCTCCCGCCTCTCTCCAAAGACTTCATCGGGATCCCGGCTGCGGCTGTTGGATCTGAAACACGTGATCAGCAGGCTCTGTTCCCTCACACTTGAGGAACGGAGAAACGTTCCCGGAATCAATCCTGAACGGGCAGATATAATTATCGGTGGAGCGTTGATCCTTGAAACCATCATGGAAGGACTTGGGTGCGAGGAGATACTGATCTCGCCAGATGGTCTCCGTGAAGGTCTTCTCATGGAATATCTTGCCGGGATCCCCGGATTTCCGCATGCCCTGAAGATCTCTGCCCGGAAACGAAGCGTTCTCCAGCTCGCCAGATCGTGCATAATTGATGAGAATCATGCAAAAACCATCGTCACTCTCAGCGGAAGCCTCTTTGATTCGGCACGTGACGCGGGTCTTCACACGCTCTCTCATAAATCCCGGCGCCTCCTTCTCTATGCAGCGTATCTCCACGATATCGGCTACTTCATATCCTATTCGGATCACCATCTCCATTCAGCCTATATCATCAGGCATGCCGATCTGGTCGGCTTTGACCTGCAGGAGATTGGGATCATGGCAGAGATTGCCCGGTATCACCGGAAGAAAGCGCCACGGAAGAAGGATACCATCTTCTCTCTTTTTGACCCGGCTCTCCAGGAGGAGATCAGGATACTCTCGCTCTTCCTGCGGCTTGCAGAGCACCTGGATCGCACCCATTCAGGGCTTGTCAGCGATGCCAGGATCACCCGTGATCAGGCCGGTGGTATCAGGCTGAAACTTGCCTGCCGGGGTGACTGCACGCTTGAGATCTCCGGCCTTCAATCTGCTGCCCCGGTATTCAGGAAAACCTTTGGTTCTGGTTTTGCCGTGGACGTGATCAAAAGAGCCACGTGATCAGCTGCGCGGCAATCTTCCTAATTGAGCAGAGCAGGCATTGCAACCCTCTTCGGGGAGGGGTGAAAGGCTCTGAATTGCTGACTTTTTCCCTTTATTTTGGTAGTATGCTGGCCCTTATCGTGGTATTGAGTGATTTTGAGCGCAATTCCTTATTCGACATGTTTATATGTCATCTTATCCTTTTTATTTAGTGCAGTTACCCGCCTTAACTCAGACTGGTAGAGTGCGCGGCTGTAGTAAGATTCTCGCCTGCGGGCGAACTGCGCGGCTACCGCGATGTCCCCGGTTCGACTCCGGGAGGCGGGATCAGTATTCACGTGCCCAGATAGTGTAGTGGCCTATCATGATGCCCTGTCACGGCATCGACTCGGATTCGAATTCCGATCTGGGCGTACCAACTTCTTTTGCTGACGCTTCACGTGATACAATGCTTTATCTTTTCATACCGCCAATAGACTGGTATGCCTACGGCAAAAGCTACTGTGGGGAATTGCTTTCTTTGTTGAAAGCAAGTCGCCAAAGAGAGTAACTGTTTTTGACACCACCCTCAGGGATGGTGAACAGACACCGGGTGTATCATTCACCTATGAACAGAAACTGGATATTGCACGCATCCTCTCAGAGGTTGGCGTTCATGCAATCGAGGCTGGTTTCCCCTCTTCCTCAGACCAGGAGAGGCTGACGGTCAAAAGTATTGCAGCTGAGGGCTTCGACGCCTCAATCTGCGGTCTCTCCCGCTCACGGGTAGAGGATGTCAACACCTGCCTTGACTGCGATGTCGATATGGTGCATGTCTTCATTCCGACATCAGATATCCAGCGGGAGAATACCATCAGGAAGAGCCGTGAAGAGGTTCTCAGAATGACCGGCGAGATCGTCGGGTATGTCCGCGATCACCTGGACGCCTGCATGTTCTCTGCGATGGATGCAACCAGAACTGATCTTCCATACTTAATCGAGGTCCTGAAAACCGCAAGCGATGCTGGTGCAACAGTCGTCAACATCCCAGATACTGTCGGCGTGTATACGCCGAATAAGATGCAGGCACTGATCTCAGCACTGGCAGAAGAGATCTCCATCCCAATTGATATCCACTGCCACAATGACTTCGGCCTTGCTGTTGCAAACACCACAACAGCCGTTGAAGCCGGTGCATCACAGGTGCAGGTGACGGTCAATGGTATTGGGGAGCGGGCAGGAAATGCCGATATCGCCCAGACCGTGATGATCCTTGAGTCTGTCCACGGTATCAGCACAGGCATTGAGACAACCCGTCTTGTCGAAATGTCACGCCTCGTCTCCCGGTATTCGGGGATACCGATTGTTCCCATCCAGCCGGTGGTCGGTGACAATGCGTTTGCGCATGAATCAGGCATCCATTCGCATGGAATCATCGCAAACTCACAGACATTTGAGCCGGGGATCATGACTCCCGAGATGGTCGGCCACCGCAGGCGTCTGGCGCTTGGCAAACATGTCGGAAGGCATGCGGTTCGCCAGATGCTCTCGCTGGTTCATATCAATCCCTCTGACGCCGAACTGGATGAGATTGTTGAGCGGATCAAGACGATCTCGTCACGGGGCAGGCGTGTGACTGATCACGATCTCTACGCGATTGCTGAGGATGTCATGGATATCCGGGCTGTCCAGAAGACCATTGAGCTCCGTGACATTGCGGTGATGTGCGGGAATCATAGTATTCCAACAGCCAGTGTCCGGGCGATGGTTGATGGTATCGAGAAGGTGGCAAGCGCCATTGGAAACGGCCCTGTCGATGCTGCGGTAAAGGCTGTCCTCAATGTGATGCCAATCGGCATCCAGCTCAAGGACTTCCGGATTGAGGCGATCAGCGGTGGTACCGATGCCATCGGCCATGTGACCATTACGGTCGAGGATCAGCAGGGGCGAACCTATGATGCAAGTTCATCCGGAGATGATATCGTGATGGCATCAGCCGAGGCGATGATCAATGCGATCAATCTCCTCCAGTTTACCAGGGACACACCCTGACCTTTTTTATTCTTTCCATACCATTTCGTCTGTATGGAAGCACCACGGCCGTTCTGTGTTGCCGGAAGATGGAAAACTGGTTCTGAGACCATACCTGTGAGGTATCCCTATACCGGCGAGACGATCGCAACAATCTGTACCGGCACAGAAGCAGATCTGAGACTGGCTGCAGTCCATGCAGCAGACGCATTCCAAAAAACCCGCTCCCTTCCTCTCTATGAACGGATACGGACGCTCAGGACTATTGCCGCACTCCTTGACGAGCGGCGGGACGAACTGGTACGGACGCTCATCCTTGAAGGGGGAAAGACAAGGAAGGTTGCGGAGAGCGAGGTGTTTCGCGCTATCGAAACGATCCGGATATCCATGGAAGAGGCCGCACGGATTGAGGGGACAATACTATCGCTTGACCGGACCGCTGGTGGTGCCGGACGCACCGGGTACCTGACCCGTGTGCCGGTTGGCCCGGTGCTTGCAATTACCCCGTTCAACTACCCGTTAAACCTTGCCTGCCACAAGATCGGACCTGCAATTGCCGTTGGTGCGCCTTTCCTCCTGAAGCCGTCAACAGCCACACCCCTCTCATCTGGTATCCTTGCAGAGATCGTTCTTTCTGCCGGATACCCTGAGGAAGCTGTCTCGATGATACCGGCGCCGGGTGCTGTTGCAGATACAATCATCGGAGACGATCGGTTTGGGTATCTCTCCTTCACCGGGAGCCCGGCTGTCGGGTGGGATATCAAAAACCGTGCCGGAAAGAAGAAAGTCGGTCTTGAGCTTGGCGGGAATGCCGCAGCAGTCGTCTGCGCCGATGCTGACCTTGCGTATGCCGCAGAACGAATTGTCACCGGCGGGTTTGCCAATGCGGGGCAGAACTGCGTCTCGGTGCAGCGCGTCCTCATCGAGCAGCCCGTGTATGAGGCTATGGCTGATCTGATTGTATCGGGTGTCAAAAACCTGCACACCGGTGATCCACAGGATCCAAAAACCGATGTTGGCCCGATGATCTCACCTGAGGCTGCACAATCCACGCAGCAGGCGATCAGGTCTGCACTCGCTCGTGGTGCCCGCCTCCTCACCGGTGGGGAGAGAAATGGAGCATTCCTTGCACCGACCGTCCTCACAGATGTCGCACCAGACCTTGAAATCGCATGCAGGGAGATCTTTGCACCTGTCCTTCTGCTCACTCCCTTTGAGACGGCTCAGGAGGCCTTCAGGATGGTAAATCAGTCGACTTATGGGCTTCAGGCCGGGATCTTTACAGACTCCTTTAAAACAGTGCAGGAGGCTTTCTCGACAATTGAGGTTGGTGCGCTGATGGCAAATGATGTTCCGACATTCCGGGTTGATGAGATGCCGTATGGCGGAGTCAGGGAATCAGGCATGGGCCGTGAAGGACCGGCGTATACAATCAGGGAGATGACTGTGGAAAAGATGCTGGTTGTCAATAAAAAGTGAGATTACAATAAAAAGTGAGATTATGCAGCCTCAGGCATCCGGCCTTCAAGGGCGTTTCTGACCTGCTGCTGGAGTTCCTCGAATTTTGTTGAGAGGGCTTTCTCCTGTTTTTCGAGTGACTTGATCCTGAGTTCAAGTGTATCGATCTTCTCGGAGAGGGCCTTCTCGACATACTCTTTTGACTGCTGGACCATCACTGAACCGACGCTCATGTAGACATTTGCGTCAGTTTCGGTCTCTTTCAGTTCTTCTTCTGCCCGTTTTGCCTCACGGACCGTCATTTCATACTGGCTCTTCTGCTGAAGAATCGTCTGCATCTGCTGCTGCATCTGCTGGAGCTGTGCAATCTGATTCTGAACCTTCTGGGGGATGTTAGGATTTTCCAATGTAATCAATCTCCTGCATCTCTTCTGCTATTGTTATGAGGCGGAGCCACATGTTTAATGAGGCCCGCAATGCCGGGATATCCCCGGCAGTGATGGTGAGGAAGATTTTCTCTCCTTCCTGGCTGATAGTTGCGCGCGATCTCTCTCCGGTTTCGTCTTCCATCTCCGGCGCGACTGCCTGGCAGATGGCCTCTGCATGCGGTGAAGCAAACCAGAACTCTGCTGTATGCGTCATCTCCTGAGATCACACCCATATAACCGTCTCTGCCGTCCATCGAAGGAGATTCCCTCTTCCTGGTCCATCACCAGGGTGACAGGTACATATTTCTTTAGGAGATCATAAACCGATTGGTCTGAAACAAAGATTCCTCTTCGCATCTCGCCCACCCGGTGACTGATAGTCCATGCTGCCAGCCTGATCTCTCCCAGGGTGTCACCCTCAACTTCCAGGCGGAGGATAACCTCGTTCTGTTGCTTTTCAAGAAAGATAAAGACCGGATCCCGGGATTCAAGATCCCGGAGTCCTGCTTTGCCCCTGTTGATATGCTCGCATCCAAGGGCAAATGCAAGATCTTTTGCAAATGTCCGGATCTCCTGTGTCGGCCGTCGTGACGTTGTCAGGATCGTCATCTGGCTTTGAGATCTTTGATGACTGCGCCGCGCTCTTTGAAGAGGATACGGTGTCCGCAGTACGGGCAGCGGACATTCACATCGATCTCAACCCTCTTCTTGCAGTGGGCGCACTTGTATGATCCGGTCACGTCAGTCTACGCCTCCTTCTTCAGCGACGCATCAATGTTCCGCAGCGCGACCTTCAGGCCGGGTGTCTGCGGTGCATAGGCTCCGCCTGCAAACTTGAAACTGCATTTTCTACAGTTCCAGATTCCTGTACCGTCGCGCTTCACTGACAGGGTGTCGCACCGTGGACAGAGGTGCTTGCGCCGCTGTACCTTCTCGGTCGCGTTTATGCTCTTCCTGATGAATCTGCCGTAGCGAGGTCCAAAACGCCCTGAGCTTCCAGAGACGCGACCTTTTGCTCTGTGTTTACCTTTAGCCATGATTGGGATCTCCGAGAGATGTCTTATTGTATTTGCGATTTGTTCCTATTAAGTTACTCTATGATTCTGACCTCGGCATCACCTTTGGAGATGCGGTTGACGAGCGAGAAGAACTCTTCCTGCATGCCTGCCGGGATTTTTACAAGGCAGATCCACGATCCATCAGCCTGCCACTCCTCCCGCTCCATCGTCACCATCGGGGATCCGGCAATCTCGCCGTATCCGCGTGGCGCGTGGTCCGGGGGAATTTTAACAGCGAATTTCCGTTCGGCAAACTTGATTGGGAGAACCGGCCTGAGCGCCCTGACAGTCTCTTTGACGAGTGCCTCAACAGATTTGAATGGGTCAAAATTGATCCTGACCTCCTCAAGCGCAAGTTCGATCCGCTGGGGAGGATGGGGCAGGTTCGTCTGGGGATTGATTGCGTTCCGGGCGATATAGGTGATCACCTGCCGCCGCTTATCTTCGGAACGCTGCTTCCGCTGCTCGGATGTAAGGTGAATCTCTCCCTTTTCGATGATTGCACGTGCGACTTCCTCAAATTCGGTTGTCTGAAAGACCTTTGTCAGGGCTTCGTCAGATGCCTTCTCGACATGAGCGGCATTCTCGTACACATACCGGGCTGCAACCGCATCCTCCACATCGATATCCCCGCCTTCCCGGATCGCCTGCGCCAGATCCGGGTCGACAAGGATCTCAAACCTCTCCCCATGGGATTCGAGGCGCGCGACAACGGCCTGATCGAGAGGGATCATTGTATGCACCTCACTGCTCGAATTCTTCGACGCAGATGGCGACTTCTTCCGGTGTCATCTTCCGGAACGTGCCCGCCTGGAGGGAGACCAGCCCAATCTCAACGGTATTCACATCGAACTTCCCCTCGGTTGCGGCATGGAGGGCCTTTAAGCCGAGGAGAATTGCCTCTTTGCAGGTGTGTTCGGGGTTATACTCTTCTTCAAAGACTTTCATAACCGCGGGTCTGCCGATACCGATGCCGGTTGCCTTGTACTCAAGCAGCGTCCCTGAGGGGTCGGTCTCGAAGAGGTGGCATGTACCATCTGCAATGCCTGCGATCAACAGGGCCGTTCCATAGGGGCGTGCACCCCCGAACTGGGTGTATGTCTGCATGTGGTCGCCGAGTTTTTTTGCCAGGGTCTCCACATCGATCGCCTCATCATAGGAGACGCGGTTGATCTGAGCCTCGACCCGCGCCCTGTCGACAAGTGCCCGTGCATCGCCGACGAGACCGGATGAAGCAACCCCGATATGGGCGTCTATCTGGAATATCTTCTCAATTGATGAGGGTTCAAGCAGCTTTGAGCTGACACGCTTGTCAACGATCAACACCGCTCCTTCCTTGCATTTTATTCCAACAGCAGTTGTTCCTCTCTTTACTGCCTCACGTGCATACTCGACCTGATAGAGGCGGCCGTCCGGGCTGAACACAGTGATCGCCCGGTCATATCCCATCTGATTTGGTTGTGGTTGCATTGACATTCTCCATATCGTCTTGTGTGAGAAATACTACTTCCTGACCTTTCATATCTCTTCTGATAAGGTCAATCTTTCCATCAGGGTACCGGAGCCCGCTTTGCTCCCTTCCGTTGATGGTGCAGGAGACGAAGACACCCTCAACTTCTCCTGACATTCTTCTCCTGATGGCTTTCAGTGTCCCCGAAGTGGCTACTGTCTCCAGGTGTACAGGGGTGTCGTTTACCTGGTGCACTGTAGCGACAGCTGCAGCGAGCATTCTCTCGCATCCCCGCCTGCACCTGAGTATCAGGAAATCTCCTTCGCGGCTGATTGTTGCGGTGTGGATGAGTGATGCGGTTGTATCCCCGAAGAGTTGGGTGACGCACCTGCTGACTGCATAGTAGAGATCACGCTCATCAGCAACCAGGCCTCGCGGCGTGATCCTGAGCAGGATATATCTCCGCTTCTCCCGGAGCGTCGGCGGAAGAACTTTCATCTGATCACCTTCGGCAGGTCTGATCCTGAAAAGAGATCCGGAACCGTGCCTAAAGCCTGGATCGTCTCGTCTTCTGTCATGCCAAAGAGTTCCGCAAGCAGCACCATCTCCCGGACAGACCGCTGGCCAAGAATGGACTCAGCCCCGCTCCCGAGTGCAAAGGAGAACCCAAATTTTCTCTGCAGGGCAAGCAGCTCCCGGTACCGGGAGAGCACCTTCTGCCGCATGTGGCCATGGCAGACTATGATCCTCCCGATATCCAGGTGAATGGCAATATGCCGTTTGGCAGCAAGTTTTGCTGTTACATGATCAAATGCATTTCTCTGTGTCTGGAAGAGATCGGTGAGGAGGTGCACCCCGTCTGTCTGGATGACGCTCCGGTTGAAGCTGTTCTCTCCTGCCTGCACTCCGATGATATCATAGGTTCTCTTTCTGACGGCCGCGTTCACTGCTTTTAACGATTTTTCGTGGACAATAGTTCCATTCAGAACCCTGACGCCTTTGATCTCTGTGTTTGGATGGCCAATGGCAACGACGGTGTCATAGCCAAATGCAGAGGCGGTGTCAGCCATCCGAAGCAGTGTCGAGTCACCCTTTGGGAAGGGATGGATGAAAACATCCGTGACCGTCATAAAAAAGAGAGAAGGGGTTATTTCCCCTGGTTTTTATGTGAGCGGATACTGGGCCGGGTCTTCTCAGTCCCTCTTCCACGGTGGCGCATACCACGGCCTTTCTTGCCTGCGGAGGTCTTCCCGCGGAAAGCCCGGTTCTTCTCATCGCAGATCCAGTTGAGTGTCGGATCATTTCTGATGCCGGGGTGGTCGCGATCAACCAGGATTACCTCGTAGAATTTCCGGACGCCGTCTTCACCAACCCAGTAGGAGTTTAAGACCTCCATATTCGGGTACTTCCGGCCTGCACGCTCTTCAGCGATCCGCTGGATGCTTTTGGCGGCTGTGACGCGGGCCATGCCCATCCGTGCAGTCCTCCGTCCCCTGACGTACCTGGACTTTCTGCGACCGCCCCTGCGTACCTGGGCGCGGACGACGATGATGCCCTGCTTGGCTTTATAGCCGAGTGTGCGGGCACGGTCGATACGTGTCGGGCGTTTGACCCGGACGACTGATTCCTCTCTCCTCCATTTCTGCATACGATGCCAGAGGAGCTTTTTTACATCCGTCTCGTCAGGTTTTTTCCATGCGGAACGGACATATGAATACATTGACTTTGACATGTTATTCTCCAGGTTCGGCTTACTGAATTGAAGCCACATTCCTTGACGGGAGCGATCCCGTGTTCTTTATTATTCGTCACCGGCAGACTTAAAGGATGATGGTTCAGCAAGGCTTTTCTCCTTCCTCACAACCGAGATTCCTTCAATCCGGGTTGCCGGGTACTGGCCATCCTCATCTTTCTCAGCAGACTTCACCATGTCCCATATGGTAAGAAGGGCTACCGAGACGCCGGTGAGAGCTTCCATCTCAACACCTGTCCTTCCGTAGGTCTTTACTGTGACGGTTGCCCCGATGGAGTCGGTATTTTCTGAAAATGATACGGTGACACCGCCAACCGGGATTGGGTGGCACATCGGGATGATCGTGGCTGTCTTCTTCACAGCCAGGATCGCAGCCACCTCGGCGGTTGCCAGGACATTCCCTTTTCGTGTCGTCTTTTCAGCGATGGCACGAAGCGTCTCAGCCGATAAGAATATTGTGCCGGTGGCGGTTGCTGACCGGTGACTGTCTGCCTTCTCCGTGATATCGACCATCCGGACACGATCACCTGCAAGATGCGTAAATTCAACCATTATTCTCATTCCCCATAGAGTATGCGTGAGAGGTGCAGAAGAAGATCGCCTGCGATCAGCCCATCTCCGATCTCTGTTGCTGCCTCTTCCCCGGCGCGCCCGTTTGCATATGCGGCAAGAGCTGCTGCTTCAAATGCGGGCATGCGGCAGAAGAGAGCGGCAGCAACGCCAGCCAGGATATCTCCTGTGCCGCCGACGGTCATGGCGGTGGTGCCGGTCCTGTTGAACCTGACGCGGCTGCCGTCACTGATAATATCACACGTGCCTTTTAGCAGCACGACACCTGTTTTTGAGGCTGCCTCCCGGACCAGATCTGAATCTCCCTTAAGGTTCCCCGTGGGCGACTCTCCAAATGCGCGCAGAAACTCGCCCGCGTGCGGAGTCAGGATTGTCTCCTTCCCACCAGGGAGCGGGAGACGTAGTGCATCTGCATCCACGACAACCCGCCGGGATGCCGCGGCAATCCTGACCACGGTCTCGTGGCTTTCAGTGCCAAGCCCGGGCCCGATAACGACAACGTCAGCGTCACGTGCATGGCCAAGAAGCAGCTCTTCATCTGCTTCCCCGAGCACCGACCCGGATATTGGCAGATGGATAAGATCTGGCAGATCGATCACATTCGGCGTTGCCACCCTGACGATATCAGCACCTGCCCGCAGCGCGGCAAGGCCTGCAAGGTATGGTGCACCCTGGTAGGGCCCGCCACCAACAACCAATACCTTCCCCCCGTCTCCCTTATGGGAACCTGTCTCCCTGGCAGGGATTTCGAGGAGGTCTCCCGGTCCGGTACAGCATTCCGCCTCGATTGGGATCCCGATATCGCAGACGGCATCTGATCTGCCTTTTGACCGGTGAAATGCCAGGATGAAGTCAGAGAGAATACCTGGTGTCGGGAGGTCTGCTGAAAGGATAGATGCACCTGATCTGTTCGCTGACTCCACAAGTGATGCAAGCGGCTCGCGCAGGCTTCCGCCCGCACCGGTTCCAAGGAGCGCGTCGATGATCAGGTCTGCACCATCAAAGAGGTGCTGCTGCTCTGCCACATCCTCCCTGCATGCGACCTCCTGCAGGGCGATACCACAGTATCTGAGTGCAGAGAGATTTGCTGCCGCATCACCGATCCGATCCCCTGCGGTATAGATACAGGTACATTTCGTATGGCGGGCAAGATGCCGGGCTGCGACAAAGCCGTCTCCCCCGTTATTGCCCTTCCCGCAGAGGATAAGAACCGACTCCGGGAATTGACTGAGTGCCCGGTCCGCAAGCGCTTTTCCTGCGGCCTCCATCATCTGGATTGTGGATACACCGAGTGCTTCGGCGTTCTTCTCGATCGCCTGCATCCGTCTGATCCCAACCGGCTCCCAATCGATCAACGCTGCTAACCAGGAAGGCATGACACACCATTCTTGTATGTGAAGATCGAAACTATTAGTGTATGGTTTTTGCTGACGATCTGGTGGAGGCATCCGAAATCGTCAGATCCGCATCTGCCGTCACCATTATCTCGCATATCGATGCTGACGGCATTGCAAGCGAGGCCATCATGAGGATGGCACTTGAGAGAGCGGAGATTCCTGTTCAGTCGGTCTTTCTCAGGCAGCTTGAACCCCTGATGATGAAGCGGGTTCCAAAGGACGACACGCTCAAACTCTTTGTTGATCTTGGAGCAGGCCAGCAGAACCTGATCGAAGGCCATGGTCTTCCTTTTGACGACGTGCTGATCCTTGACCATCATATCAGTCAGCCCTCGACCATCGGGTACAGGCAGGTAAACTGCCTCCCATACGGGATAACCAAGCTCTCTGCTGCCGGGATAGCCTACCTTGTGGCAAAGGAACTGGATCGCAGGAACCGGGACCTGGCAAAGCTCGCGGTTGTCGGAAACGTCGGTGACATGATGGCGCGTGAGGGGTGCGGGCTGGTCAGCGTTGCCCGTGCAATAGCCATGGACGGCGTTGAAGAAGGAAATGTCCTGGCTATTCCCCATGATCTCAACTGCTATGGCCTTTCCACGCGGCCGGTGCATATCTGCCTGAGCTACAGTGACGATCCGCCTATCCCCGGTATCAGCAATAACCCAAACGGCGCGCAGGCGTTCCTTGAGAAGCTTGGGATCTCCCTCCGGAACAGCGATGGGAACTGGCGGGTCTGGGAAGAACTGACGGCTGATGAGCGAAAGATCATCGTCTCGGCCCTGGTCGAACAGCTGATTGCCCATGGTGAACCAGTCGAGCGGCTCTTTGGCGAGTCCTATATCTTCCCTGACGAAGCATTGCGATCCCCTCTCAGGAATGCCTCTGAATATGCGACGATGCTGAATGCCTGCGGCAGGTGGGCACGTCCCGTCATCGGGAGCGCCGTCTGCAGCGGTGATCGGGAATTGCTGTACCAGGAAGCGGAGCATATGCTCAGGCACCACAGGAGTGTCATCAGGGAACTCTTCCAGTACATCCTCGATACCGGTGTTGCAAGAACAGACCATCTCCAATGGATACATACGCGTGATCTCTTCCCCGATACGATCGTTGGTATCGGTGCGGGGATGGCACTCTCAAAACTGAACCGGAGATACCCGATCATGGTCTTCTGCAACCTCCCCGATGATCCGGACGTGGTGAAGGTATCGATGAGAACCATTGATAAGGTCGTCCGTTCCGGAATCGATCTCCAGGCAGCGCTCTGTGAGGCGTCTGATTCTGTGGGTGGAGCCGGGGGCGGCCATGCAATTGCCGCAGGAGCATATATTCCTGCAGGAACGGAGGAAGATTTTGTCAGAAGAATCGATGAGATCCTCGCACGCCAGTCTGCGCAGGGTGCGGAAAATAGCTGAATTCCAGTTTGGGCGCGGAGCCGGAGTTGCACTCTTTCCAGAGGAGTGTACATTCCAGTACTCGACATCGAAGCGGATACGCTATGTCCTCCATGATGGTGTGAGGCTTGCAACAGTCCGTGCGCAGGATGGCCATCTGACACTCAGTTTTGTCGGGGCGTCCCGTCTCTTTGCATTTCTGAAGCCGCCTGCTGCCCGCGTTGTGGTGATGGAAGATGCAGTGCCGTTTGTCGCGGCTGGAAAGAATGCGATGGCAAAACACGTTGTATCGGCAGATCCGAAGATCCGCGCCGAAGAAGAGGTATTTGTGGTGGCTGAGGATGGCACCCTGCTTGCAACGGGGATGGCGCTCCTCTCCGGAACCGAGATGCCTGACTTTAAGTACGGCGGTGCCGTACAAGTACGACAGGGAAGGGATAAACAATGATGCCCGGTGGAATGAACCCAAAGAAGATGAAACAGATGATGAACAAGCTCGGCATGAAGATGGATCCGATTGAAGGTGTAACCCGTGTTATTATCGAATCTGAAGGCGGGAACTACATCTTTGACGAAGCCGAGGTTGTGGTTATGTCGGTGCAGGGCACGGTAACGTACCAGCTGACCGGCGAACCCCGGTTTGAAGCCCCGAAAGTGGCAGATTCAGAGCCTCTGGACGTCGAGATCACTGATGATGATGTTCAGCTTGTCGCCATGCAGACAGGTGTTTCTGAAGACGCAGCCCGTTCTGCACTTCTAGAGGCAAACGGAGATATTGCTGAAGCAATCATGAAACTTGGCAGCGAATGATCCAGGAGGGTGATCGCGTCATCCTGGTTGGATCCAGACGCGAGTATTATCTCAGGGCGGGACCTGGAAAATTTGGATCTGATGCAGGAGAGATTCAGCTCCCTGATCTCATCGGGAAGATGCCGGGAGAGATAATCGAGACGCATCTTGGGAAGAAGTTTCTCATCAGGGTTCCGCGTCCTCCTGATCTGTTTGCACATGGGAAGCGGAGCGGCGCCCCGATGCTCCCAAAAGATATCGGTATGGTGATTGCCTATACCGGCATGAACAGAAAAGACACCGTTCTTGATGCAGGCACCGGGAGCGGGGTTGCGGCTCTCTATTTCGGGGGGATCGCAGGTCATGTCGATACGTATGAGATACGCCCGGAATTTGCAAAACTCGCAGAGAAGAATATAGCAGATGCCGGCCTTGAGACGGTAACGGTTCATACCGGGGATCTTCTTTCTGCATCCGGCAGCTACGATATTGTGCATCTCGATATGATGATTGGGAGGGAACATGTCGTCCATGCCCACTCGCTCCTTGTTCCGGGAGGGTTCTTTGTAAGTTATACGCCCTTTTTTGAGCAGACCTTTGCTGTGATGGATGCCTGTTCTGATATCTTTCATGGCGGGGTTACCTGTTTTGAGTGTATGGAGCGTGAACTGACACGGAGCAACCGTGGGACACGGCCGTCAACGAGAGTTGGCCACAGTGGGTTCCTCACCGTGGCACGAAAATGATCCTCTCGTTTTATCTTGATGGCGCGGCAACAGAGGTATAGAACCCAAGAGCGGCGATTCACGATGCATCACATCATCTCGATCAGGGAGGTATCCAGGGAGGAGATCGATGATATTCTCGATCGCGCGTCTGCGATTGACTCCGGCAATTTTGATTCTGAAGCCCTGAAAGGGAAAATTCTTGCAAATCTTTTCTTTGAACCAAGTACCCGGACACAGATGTCATTTGCCTCGGCGATGATGCGGCTTGGCGGGTCGGTCATCTCGCTTGGATCGGTTGAGGCAAGTTCGGTTGCAAAAGGCGAGACACTGGCAGACACTATCCGGGTTGTCTCAGGTTATGCAGATGCCATTGTATTGAGGCATCCATTGGAAGGGGCAGCACGGTTTGCATCTGAGTCTGCAACCATCCCTGTCATCAATGCCGGAGATGGTGCAGGCCAGCACCCGTCCCAGACACTCCTTGATCTCTTCACCATCCGGCAGTCGATGTCCCTTGAGAAGATCAATATCGGGTTTTTGGGTGATCTCAGGTACGGGAGGACCGCCCATTCGCTTGCTGCCGCGCTCTCACGCTATGATGCCCGGATACATACGATAACGCCAAAAGGGCTCGAACTCCCACCGGGACTGACAGAAGATCTCATCGAGTACGGGACAGACATAGTCGTCCATGAGCATCTAGAGGATGTTGTGGAGGATCTTGATGTGCTGTACGTCACGCGAATCCAGAGGGAGCGGTTTCCGGATCCCGCTGATTATGCCTCGATTGCCTCCAGCTACCGGGTGACACCTGACGTTATCCGGGGTGTGTCAGATCGGTTCCTCCTGATGCATCCGCTTCCACGGGTTGATGAGATAGATCCCCGTGTCGATGCTCTTCCCTGTGCCCGGTACTTTGAACAATCCAGAAATGGTGTGCCCGTCCGTATGGCGATGCTCCAGAAGGTGTTTTTATGAAAGGAAAGCCTGAAGACGGACTCCTGATCAGCCCTATACGGAACGGGACAGTCATCGATCATATTGCAGCAGGCGAAGGACTCCCGGTTCTCCGCATCCTCGGGATCACCGGCAGGACAACAGAAGAACTCTCTGTTGCGACAAATGTGGAGAGCAGACAGATGGGGAAGAAGGATATCGTCAAGATCGAGAACCGCGAACTTGTCAAGGAAGAGGTCGACAGAATATCCTTAATTGCCCCAAAGGCGAGCATCAATATCATCCGTGAGTACCGGGTTGTCCAAAAGATTGGTGTTGAGATACCCTCTGAAGTGGTTGGGGTGATCCGCTGCCCAAATCCTGCCTGTATCTCAAATGCAAATGAACCTATCCGGAGCTTGTTTGCCTGCCAGCGGAGAGGATACCGGTGCAGGTACTGCGATACCATGATCACCCGGGATGTTGGATCCTACATCGTCTGATTCTCTTCCTTTCTGCTTTTCCCGGACTGCCACACAGCCAGAAACTGCATTATTCGATCGGGTGGCCTTCCAAATCGATCTCCCCGCGGCAGATCCGGGTGCTTGAGACGATCTTCCCGTCATCTGCCATGATACAGTGTATCTGGTAGATATCCACTTTCTTCATCCCTTTCCTGCCCCGTATCCGGTTGATCTCCTCGGCGACAGGAAACGTCTCTTCAGAGACGACAAGTGCTTCAAAATCCTCAGTGAGTGCAGATCCAAACCTATCCGTTAAGCACTCGATCCGGTGGCCTGCAGGAAAACCAGCTGAACTGATCCATGCGTCCAGTTCCCTCAATCGATCTTCAAAGGGGCGGACAGGATGGGTCTTTGCAGATGCAAAATCATCAGAAGTAAGTCCTATTGTGACAAAACCGCCTTTCCCAGCGATTTCAAAGGATCGTGTCAGGAGCACTTTATGGCCGACATGAAAGGGATCGAAGGTGCCCCCTACCATAACGTTCATGCAAGAATCCTTCTACATATATACTCTTATGTGTAGTGGTGGACTCACCGGATTGTGTGGATTTGTTGCAGAAAATGCCACAATCATTGGAGATGTGGTTTGTGGAAAAGACGTGAGTGTCTGGTTTTCTGCGGTTATCCGGGGAGATCGCGAACCCATTGTTGTTGGTGACGGATCAAATATCCAGGATAATGTGGTTGTCCACGCAAGCCCAGGCTATCCGGCAACAATTGGAAAAGAAGTCTCTGTTGGGCATGGAGCAATAATCCATGGCTGCACCATCAGAGATGAGGTGCTCATTGGAATGGGTGCGATTGTGATGAACGGTGCGGTGATCGGATCTGGGAGCATCATCGGCGCGGGTGCGGTTGTGACTGAAGGAAAGACAATCCCGGAGAATTCGCTTGTCCTTGGTGTTCCTGGGAAGGTTGTTGCTATGACGAATGCAGAGCAGCGGGAATCCATCCTGAAGAATGCAACAGACTACCGGGAACTTGCAGCGAGGTATACCAATGCGTAGAGTTGTTGTTATTGGGGGTGGTGTTGCCGGTATCCAGGCTGCGCTTGATGTGGCAAACCATGGGATCCCGGTCACCTTAATTGAACGTGAACCGACTATCGGCGGCCATATGGCCCAGCTGGACAAGACGTTTCCGACAAATGACTGTTCGATGTGCATCCTCTCGCCGAAGATGGTAGATGTCGAGCGGCATCCCCTCATCACTATCAGGACTATGACCGAGGTCACCTCAATTGAAGGCGAACAGGGAGCGTTCCGGGTGAATGTTGTCGGGCACCCGCGCTATATTGACGCATCACGCTGCACCGGGTGCGGGGACTGCGAGGAGATCTGCCCGGTTGAGGTCTATAACCGCTTCGACGCCGGTATGGGGGTGAGAAAGGCGATCTATAAAGCGCATCCGCAGGTAGTCCCGAATCTCGTTGTCCGTGATGCAGAGCATTGTATCGAATGCGGCCTCTGCTATGATATCTGTGGAAGGGAGGCTGTTCTTCGTGAGGATGCAGAGAAGAGAGAGGTGATCGAGGCAGGGAGCATCATCATCGCAACCGGCTACCAGCTCTTTGATGCCCGGAAGAAGCAGATCTTTGGGTATCTCCGCTACCCCGATGTTCTGACAAGCCTTGAGTTTGAACGGATGATCAATGCGAGCGGGCCGACCGGCGGCGCTCTCAGACGGCTCTCGGATGGAACGGTTCCGCGCTCAGTTGTCTTTGTCCAGTGTGTCGGATCCCGTGATATTCCGCTGCAGAGGCCATACTGTTCATCAGTCTGCTGCATGTATGCCCTGAAGAATGCGATGCTGATCCTTGAACACTATCCTGAGACGGAGGTTTCTATCCTCTACAACGATATCCGGGCATATGGAAAAGGATACGAAGAGTATCGGATGCGTGCCGAGGAAGCAGGCGTCAATCTGGTTCGTGGCTTCCCCGGTGAAGTGACTGAAGGCAAGGATGATCTCATCCTCCCGATCGAGGATACAGAGACTGGTGAATTCATCAGTCTCCATGCGGATCTTGTGGTGCTCTCCGCCGGGTTTGAGCCGGTTCCCGACACACAGGAGCTTGCCCGCCAACTCGGCCTTGAGATGGATGAGAACGGGTTTTTGAACACAACCGATGCAAAACTTGATCCCGTTGGAACTGTTCGTCCCGGGATTTACTGTGCCGGTACTGTCACTGCACCCCGTGATATCCCTGATTCGGTGATGACCGCTGGAGCTGCTGCCATGCGGGCGACACGGGATATCCTGATGTCTGGTGAATAATGCGAACGCGGACGATCTGGTGGGAGGAAGCAGGTGTCGGTATGATCGACCAGACCCTTCTTCCGGGTGCGTATACAGAGATTGTGACTCCTGACCTGGCCGGCCTGATCCATGCCATCCAGACTCTCAGGGTTCGCGGGGCGCCAGCACTTGGGGTTGCCGGGGCATACGGCGTTGCCCTTGCCTGTAAGCATGCGCTTGACGGGCCTGAGGGTGCCTTCTACTCCCGTGTCCAGCAGGATGCGGGCCTGATACGTACTGCCCGCCCGACAGCAGTCAATCTCGGGTGGGGTGTTGATCGGGTCATGGCTGCTGTGAAAGCCTCGCAGAACCCGGAGCAGGCATTTCATGAAGCACTCTCCTGCGCAGAACGCCTGGCAGATGAGGATGAGGAGACCTGCCGCATGATCGGAGGACATGGTGCTGGCCTGCTTCCGGATGAATGCACCGTCCTGACACACTGCAATGCCGGTGCCCTTGCCTGTGCTGCGTATGGGACTGCTCTTGGTGTTGTCAGAAGCGCTGTGGCTGATGGGAAATTGGTCTCGGTTCTCTCGTGTGAAACCCGCCCCCTCCTCCAGGGTTCCCGCCTGACAGCGTGGGAGCTTGAGAGGGATGGTATCCCGGTGACGACGATTATTGATTCTGAAGCGGCGTTTTTGATGCAGAAAGGTGCAGTCGACTGCGTCATCGTTGGTGCAGACCGGATCTGCGCTGACGGTGTCTTCAATAAGATCGGGACATACATGCACGCGGTATCTGCACACCATCATGGCATCCCGTTCTATGTTGCCGCTCCACACTCAACCTTTGACTCCAACCGGCGTGTGGCTGATGTGATCATCGAGGAGCGCGGCCGTGACGAGGTGGCATCATTTTGTGGCACGAAGACGGTACCGGATACTGTGCCTGTCCTGAACTATGCCTTTGACGCGACACCGCTTTCCCTGGTGACCGCAATCATAACCGAGGAAGGTCTGATCAGGCCCCCGTATGATCATCCCTGGCTCCTGCCCTGAAGCAAGGTGCTAAGCATACAGAGGATCAATAATCTGAATACTATATGTTCATTCTCGATCCAACATGGGAACGCCTGATGGTCATCCTTGGAGAGGTGACGCTCTTTGTCGCTCTCTTCCTCTTTGCCCTGGCAATAGTCATGGCGATTCTGATCGTCACCTCGATCCGGTCGGGGCGTGTCATCTTCCCTGCTCTCTTACGGCCCTTTCTTGTTCTCCTTGAAGGTGTTGTGAAAAGTATCTGCACCTTTATTGGCATTGAGCCAGGTGAGCTGCTCCGCTTTATGATCCGGCTTGATAACCGGATGAATACCCAGGCATTTGCCGAGATACCTGTCGAAAAACGTGCGGTATTTCTGCCACAGTGCCTCCGCTCCGCGAAATGCCCGGCTCACCTCACCCCTGAAGGTCTCGTCTGTGTTAGTTGTGGCGGATGTGATCTGGGTACAACCATCCCGGCTATGAAATCCCTTGGATACAGGATTTTCATCATACCGGGATCAACGTTTATTAAACGGATGGTGCAGAAGTATCATCCCGAGGCGATCATCGGTGTCGGGTGTCTCATGGAGGTGAAAGAGGGGCTTGATATGTGTAACCGGGTTGGCCTTGTCGGGATGGGTGTCGTGACGATGAAGGACGGGTGTGTCGAGACGATCGTCGGCTGGCAGGATCTCTTTGATGTGGTCAGTATCGGGATCGATCCGGAATCAATCCCCGATAATCTTCACATTTCGTCCAATTAAGGTTCCTGATGTTATCTTGCCGTATATGAGGACAGAATTGTCTGTTTTCACATCCCCGACCACGGCGCCGGGACGGATGATGATATCTCCTCCTGCCTCGATCCCATTGAGTACTGCCCGATCACAGATCGTCACATTGTCATTCACATAGATCTTCCCCTTGACAACGGCATCATGGCCTATAAAAGCGTTCTCGCAGACGATCTCGCCTTCCACTGTTGATTGCGGCCCGAGGTTTAAGTCACCCTCGACAACGAGTCTCCCCCAGAAGTGCGTCCTCTGCGGCGCCATGAAATCTCCGTGGATCTTGACGTTTCCTTCAAAATAGGATCCCGGCCTGGCGATATAGGTGTTATTTTTCTTATAAATCCTCATCGTTCCCCTCTCTTACTAAGCCTTTAGTTCATCGGCATTAATATTTCTATTCCGCTTGCCGCCATAAATACGAGCAGGGCGACGTACATCAGGTACTTGAGATGCGTTGTTGCATCAAGGCCGCGGATGCATACAGGTGTTGCGCAGGCCTGTGTCTTCCATATCAGCTTCAGGATCGCCAGATCAACTATGATTATTCCGACAAGGTAGGGGAGTCCCCACCAGAGGTAGGGGATGAAACTGGCGATGACAGCGAAAATGACGGAGACAAATGCAACATGAGCTGATTTCCTGATCCCGATTCTCATCGGCAGGGTAGTTGCTCCGCCAGCGCTGTCGCCATCAACATCTTCTGCATCTTTTAGGATCTCGCGTGCGAGTGTGCCAAAGAGGGTGATTGCAGCGAGCGGCAGGGTGATGATGATCCCTTCAACACCCGCAAGTGCGCCGCCGAAGAGGAAGATGCTTCCTGAAAGGTATGCAACAGCAAGGTTACCTGCCAGTATGGTGCGTTTCAGGGTGCGTGCATAGAGGATCAGCAGAAGACTGTTGAAGAGGGCGATTGCCAGACAGATCGGGTTTGTCAGGACCGCACAAGAGACTCCTCCGAGAAAGAGAAGCGAGGCATAGAGATACGCTGATCTGATACGTATTTCTCCTGCGGGTATCGGCCTGTCAGGACGGTTGATGGCGTCGATTGCGGCATCATATGCATCATTGATAGTGTTGCCAGCAGCAGTTATGAGAAGAGCTGCTCCAAAGAGGAGCAGGACTTCCGGGATGAGTGTGCCGGTTGCGATGAAATAGGCAAGAATCGCGGTTGCACCTGATATGGTTGCATTTGCCGGCCGCGTGATCCTGACATATGCTCGGATATGCATTCTACAGGAGAATAGGCTCTGCTCCTATTTTGTCATTCGCCTCTGCTACTGTTTTTGTCTGGATACTGCTGATGCCTGGAACAGGCTGACTGGAAATGTTGCCTTCCAGGCTGGATATTTTTCTCTATAAAAACGAGCGGGCATGGAGGGATTCGAACCCCCGACCATTAGCTTAGGAGGCTAACGCCCTATCCTGACTAGGCCACATGCCCTGTTGACCATTATTCTTCGGGTGACGAAGGTATAAGGTTTGCGAAAAACCAGATTGTAGGAATGGATCTTGCTCAGATCACAGAAGGGATAACAGAGGTCTATGTTCCCCGGCAGGATGATTCACTCCATTTCCCGCCGGGTTCAGCAGAGGTCTTCTTCAACAGGCGGATGGAGCTGAACCGGGATGCAACGATTCTCCTGCTGCGTGAATGTATTCCATCTGAGTATCTTGACCTGATGACGGCAACGGGTATCAGGGCGCTGCGGGTGGCACATGAATGCGGGATACCCGTGATAGCAAATGATCGTGACTCTGATGCGATCCGGCTGCTGAGGTTCAATGCCCAAAAGCTTGGTGTATCTCTCCGTGTGGTGAACCGGGACGCAAATGCGCTTTTATCTTCTGAGAGGTTTGATGCGGTTGATCTCGATCCCTTCGGGAGCCCGGCACCCTTTCTGGATTCTGCAATCCGGTCTGCCCGGCGGTTTCTCTTTGTGACTGCAACCGATACTGCACCACTCTGCGGCGCCCACCTGAAGGCGGGGATGCGGCGGTATGCGGCAAAACCGATGAATACCGATTACCATCCTGAAGTCGGGCTCAGGATGCTGATTGGGTATGTGGGCCGTGAAGTGATGAAATATGATCGGGGGATCGAACCGCTCCTCTCGTTTGCATTTGAACATTTCCACAGGACACATATCAGGATGGTGCCGGGTGTGCGTGCGGCAGAGCAAACCCTTCGATCGCTTGGGTTCATTCACCATTGTGCGTCCTGTTCGTATCGTGAGGTGGAAGCAGGAATTTTGCCGGGCGCTGTCTTCTGTCCCCGGTGCGGGAGGAAGGCAGATCCGATCGGTCCGCTCTGGATTGGTGCAATTGCAGATCGAAAACTGGCTTTTCTGCTGCACCAGCAGGCAGAGGTGATGAGACTCGGATCAAAGGCCCGGCTCTCACGCCTCCTGAAGATGATTTCTGAGGAGGAAGAGGTTCTTCCACACTATGATTATCACAAGGAAGCAAAAAGGCTTGGTGTCTCGCCACCCGCAATGGATACGCTTCTCACGCGTCTTATTGAGGCAGGGTATGCGGCAAGCCGTGCGCATTATTCAGGCACAGCTCTTCTGACAGATGCTCCAGTTGAGGTATTCGAAGCCGAGCTCTCCAGGTGAGGTAGAGGCACGGCCGGGTAGTTTGTTAGAGTTTTGTGACGATCGTCAGGATATCGCCGTCTGCAAGGACGTGCGGCAGGCTGACACGCTGTGCATCGTGCTTGACTGAATCTCCCCAGACTTTTGCATACCTGAACCTGTCCACAAAATCCCGGTGGAGCCGGTTACAGACATCCTCAACGGTACTGCCTGACCGGACAATCAGGGGCTCCTCCATGTCGGCAGGGCCGCCAACAGGTTTTAGGAAGATCTGGATGAATCCAAGGTGCTCATAGATTGCGTCTTTCAGCCCATCGATATTGTATCCCGAATGAGCCGAGATCATGATCGGGTGCTGGCCGAACTGGCTTTTCAGATTTTTGACTATCTCTTTTTTTGTCTGGTCATCAACGAGATCCACCTTGTTAATCGCGATGAAGGCAGGGATGTAGCGGCGGTTGCCGATCATCGCATCAATGAAATCCTCCTGGCTGATATTTCCACGGACCAGCACGTCAGCATTCATGATCTTGTTTTCAGCTAGGATCGACCTGATCTCTTCAAGATTTATCTCCACCGGCCCGACGGTGTTCAACCTGACACCGCCCATTCCGGTCTTCTTGATGGTGATGTCAGGTTTTGGGGTATTGACCCTGATTCCGGCATCATAGAGTTCCTTCATCAGGACATCGACGTGCCTGTCATTGAAGACATCGCCAAGGATGATGATCAGATCAGCCGTCCTGACAACTGCAATCACCTCTTTTCCACGGCCTTTCCCCATTGCAGCACCGGCGATCAAGCCCGGAATATCCAGGATCTGGATCTTTGCGCCTTTATACTCCATCAGGCCGGGCACAACAGTGAGCGTGGTGAATGCATAATCTGCGGTTTCGCTCTTTGTGCCGGTCAGCTGGTTTAAGAGGGTAGATTTACCAACAGATGGAAAGCCAACGAGAACAACGGTTCCGTCACCAGATTTTCTGACGGAATAGCCTTCCCCGGTGCCAGAGGATTTCATGGCCCTTGAGACTGCCTCGTCTTTCAGCTTGGCCATCTTGGCTTTCAGGCGGCCGATGTGGAGAGATGTTGCCTTATTGTATTTGGTATTCCTGAGCTCATCCTCAATTTCCCGGATCTGCTCTTCAAGGCTACTCATTCCAATATAATTCGTCCCCGGATGACATGAATCTATGGCAGGGTGCGCAAAACAGCGGGCAATCCGGCAGGATCAGGGTTGACGTTCTGCCGGTGGCGGGAAGGCAGCAGGAATGCAACAGGAAGGTAATAGAAATGCAACAGGAATGCAACGGAAAAATAAGCGGGACGGTTCGCGGGAAATGTGTGCATATGGAGGGTAGAGAAGAGGCTGATGCGGCAAATATCATAAGGATTAAATATTCTTGTGACGCAGTTATTAAAGCACAAATTGCCTGCTGATATAGTGTAGTCGGCCAATCATGTAGGACTCTCACTCCTACGACTGGGGTTCAAATCCCCATATCAGCATACCAGGCTTCTTTTCCCAAACGAATTAAATAAATCGTCTATGCATCTCCAGATAGCCTTTTTTTGAAATTCAGATACTTCAGCAAAACGCTAAATCTCCGCCTCTCAATCTCTGGATAGCCAGCGTATTCTCTCTCTGCAACATCCTTCCATTCACTGGCGATATCTTTCACTTTCAAGGCATACTCTTCTGCGCTTTCCGGACATTCTCTATGTGTGGATTTGGCACCAGTTTCCCGGACTATCTCTACAAATGTATCGGGTGTATCCATCATGGGGCAGGAACGGAGTGGATTATTGGTAAAAGGCTGGGCTTTTCTGAAAGCCCTGAAAAAGGGAGAACGCATAGCTTCCTTGAGCGAAACCTCGTTGATATTGCTATCTGAGTAATGACAGAAAGCACAGGGCTCAACGTCTCCGCGGGCATTAATATGGAGATAGCCATTCCCGGCAGCCACGCACCCATACACTTTGTGCCCGTCGTTGAACATGTCTACAATGGTAAAATCATGTTTGTTCCTGAAATCATCCAATCTCTTCCGTACATAGGCTCGCTTATTGGCATCTAAACAGAGGGAAAGATCAGCATCTCTGCCCACAGGGCGATAGCCAAAAGCCCAGCCATACCATGCCCCCTGCTCCTTTAAAAAGGTTAAAAATTCTTCGCTCGTAATGCTCTTGTAATTCTGGCTATGGTAACAGAGAGAGAAGCCGAAACTGATATCATGGGTTTTAAGAGGTTCATGGACCGGATGGCCCGTGAAAATGAACCTTCTCCACGTCTGAAATCGTTCTCCTCTTCGAATCCTTCGATGCTTATGAAAACGGATAAATTCCTGAGCTTCGCCATCTGCTGAACAAGCGCTTCATCGATCAGTGTTCCATTTGTGAAAGCAGCAAAAAATAAATCTCTGTGTGTGGATGCGAGCTTTAGAATGTCTTTCTTCCGAAGGAGCGGTTCTCCACCTGTCATCAAAATATCCATTGCACCCAGTTCTTTTGCTTCACGAATCACTTCATCCAGCTTCTCATATGAAAGATGATCGCTCTTGGTGTACTCTCCTGCCCAGCAGCCCCTGCATTTCAGGTTGCATGCATTTGTCGGGTCGATCAGAACTTCCCGGGGAACTGCACACGTGTATTTAAAACAGTTGTAGCACTCTTTGAATGCCCGACCCCCTGACAGGGTCAAAAAAGACAAAAGTGTGCTTGCATTTAACAATTCCCGTTTGCGATAGGCATAGTCCCTATGGTGAGGGTAGCTGGGAATGGCCTTCTTTTCGCCCATTATGGTCATGTATCGCATATCCAACCACATCCTGAAGCGCATTCTCTAAAAAAGCTTTCATTCAAAAAACCATTCGCAAGCCTCATGTCAGTGGGTACGTTCTTGATCCCCTGTCAAAAAAGTTTTGCCTGCCATCCCGGATCAGACAGTATACGTTTTACGTCAGCCAGGAACCGCTCTTCTTCTATGGGCGGATAGCTGACGTTGTCCGGGATAGTGTTTTCTTCTTGTTTTTCCGCTTTTTCTGAAAGATCAACCCTCCAAACAGCATCATGAAGATGATCCCGAATATGGCGATCACAAGGACCATGAACATGATCTGGGGGTCCCTGAAATTGGCGGTGACGACGACGAGGGCCGCAGAGATGTTCCTGAATCCCGTTCCAAACGAAAGGACCTCCCGGCTTCCGCTCTCTCTCCCTGCCATCAGGTGGCCGATCCCAAAGGATCCAAGGATAAAGAGAATCGCAACCAGCACTCCCTGGAGCCCAAGAACTGCACCGGCTTTCACGGTGAAATCGCTTGTGAAGAGGATGAAGGTATAGATGAGGAGCACAAGGATGATCGAGAGATCTGAGGTCCTGCTGATGAGTGGATGAATCCGTTTTGCCATCTCAGGCAGCCGTGCCCGCAGTGCCATCGTGATGATGAGCGGGATGAGCATGAAGACGATGAGATAGAGTATTGTGTTGGTCTTATCGATTGCGACACTACCGATCATGAAGGGGAGGACTGCTGGCATGTACATGATGGTTGCCAGAATCAAAATCATCGTCAGCCCGACGGCATAGGCAACATCACCCTTCATAATCGAGATTGCTTTTGGGAGCGACGGTGCACCCGCAGCGGCGGCAACGATCAGAAGGCCGGTTGCAAGGCCTGTATCAAGGGGAAAAATCCTGAGAATCAGAAGGGCAAAGAGCGGGACGGCAACAAAATTTGCAATAAGCGAGATGGAGAGGAGCCCTTTCTTCTTCCATGGGGCAATGATCTCCTTTACCGTCAGGTTGAGTCCCATGGCGGCAATGCTGGTAACAACAAAAAACCAGATCGCATAATTGCCGATATCTGATACCAGCGGATTTACAACCACCTTTTCCCCTCCCGGGTTCATAGGTTTGTGCCGGAAGTTAAAAAACGGTTGTAATTGTCCGTCTCATTACTGAGAGCCCGTCATAACAACACCCCTCCTGATTTGATGGGCTCCTTTCAAACAGAGAACTGATAAAACATTTCATCTTCTTTACGATTACTTAAAAAAGGAAAAACAATCCGGATGCTGGGTTTGTATTAAATACAGAGTCGTGGATTAGCAACATTCCTGTTATAGGCAAATTCCTTGCCAGATGATAAGGTATGAAAAAACTTCCAACCGGTCAGTAATACCTATGAGCTACGGTGGCCATAACGGTTTCTCTCCTGAATGCTCTTTTGATAGCACCTGGAATTGACACAGAAACACCATCCGGAAATGATGTGTCGTGGATCTGCCCACTGACAGGCACACGTTCAATACATAACATAGGGTTATGCTTTGGGTTACAAATATATGTTCCAAAGTTCATTTTGTAAACAAAGTCTTCAGGGTGAATCAGGAGAGGGGGTGTAATTGTTCATGACCATTGGAGAGCGTATCAGAGTACGGAGGAAGTGTCTTGGGCTGTCTCTGCGCGATATGGCACAGAAGATCGAGAGATCGCATACAACAGTGGATAAATTTGAAAAGGGTCTTCTCGTGCCTGATTCGGGGGTGTTGATCCGTCTGAGCGAAGTCCTTGAGATACCGCTTGCTGCACTTCTCAGGCCGTCCCGCCATACCCATGAGATACCAGATGGCCAGATCAGTTTCCGGACAAAAAAGATCAGCGGAAAGGAGAGAATGCGTATTGAAGCAGAGACGAAAGACTGGCTGGAGCGGTACCTCTCCATTGAAGAGCTGAGCGGAATCCGCAGAATATTTGAGATGCCTGCAGGATTCCCAAGAGAAGTCTCATGCTATGATGAGGTTGAGCAGGCAGCAGATGTTCTTCGGAAAGCCTGGGTTCTTGGGGATCATCCCGTTGATAACCTCACCTCATTGCTTGAAGATAAGGGCATGAAGATTGGGATCATCAGGGGGATTACGAAGTTCGATGCCCTCTGCACCCGTTTTGGGGATGATCTTGTCATCCTGATGCGAGATGGGCTCTCGTATGCACGGCAGAGGTTTACCCTTGCCCATGAGCTTGGTCACTGCCTCCTGATACCGGGGGACGGTATGGATCATGAAAAAGTAATGCACCGGTTTGCTGGTGCATTCCTGGTTCCATCCACACGAGCCTTCTTTGAACTTGGAAGCAGCCGCAGGCAGATATCTGTTCACGAACTTGCGCTCTTGAAAGAGAAGTACGGACTCTCAATGAGTGCATGGATATACAGGGCATCTGATCTTGGTATTATTTCAGCAGATACCCATACCAGGATGAGGAAAGAGTTCTCAGTGCTTGGATGGAATCGAAAGGAACCCGGTGATGAAAAGGCAGGCGATGATCCAGTCTCCCTCGAATCACTTGTCTATCGATCCCTTGCAGAAGGTATCATCTCTGTCTCAAAGGCAGCAGAACTCTTAAACCAGAATATCGCTGAATTTTACGTTCTGAATGGAGACGCTTCGCGTGACAGCACGGCAACTGTATGTCATTGATACGAACGCGATCATCGATCTGAATGAAGCGGATCTGATTTCGGATCTCTTTCAACTGCCCTGCAGTTTTGTCGTCTCAGATTTCGTCCAGAAAGAGCTGTTGCATCCTCCGTTTACTGCGCTTCTCGATCTGGGGCTCTCTGTCCTGTCTCTGAGTCCGGATTCAGTTCGGGAATTGATGGGTCTGATTGACAGGTATCCGCAACCTTCCTATGCCGATCTCTCTGTTATGGTTCTTGCAAAACAGGTGAAGAGACCTCTCCTTACCGGAGATCGGGCGCTCATCCATGTTGCGGTTGCCCAGGGGGTTGAATGGTGTGGCACCTGCTGGCTACTGGATTACATGGTGAATTCAGGAGTGATAACCCCTGAGAGGGCTATCACTGCTTTGCAGAGGATGCGTTTACGTAAGCGCAATCCGCCGCAGGATGAATGCCGACAGCTTGTCATGCAATGGAAGAAATATCGGGGTATATTCTGATCATCTGAAGCCAGCCAATCAGATTGGGTTTATAAATCCCTCATTTTCTTCCCTAATCCCAACTACACAGACGCCTTCCTGAAAAGAAATGCCCCTATAACAATCATCACCACCGTGCTGGCACTGAGCACCGCAAGGCTTACAAGCGGGTGGATTGCCGAGGTGCCGAGGAGTCCATACCTGATTCCTTCGACACCATGGGTGAGCGGGTTTGCAAGTGTCAGGGGAATTACCCACCCAGGGAGGCTTTCAATCGGGAAGAGTGCGCCTGAGAGGCCGAAGATCGGGAAGACAACAAAGTTCATGATCAGCTGGAACCCGTGCATATCCTCCATCCTTGATGCAATTGCGATCCCAAGTGCTGCAAAACAGATGCCAATCAGTGTCATGAAGAGGAAGGCGATTGCAAAACCCGGAACGGAAGGCAGGCTGATCCCGATGAAGAGCGATAAAACAAGGATGCATGCTCCCTGTATGACGGCTGTTGTCGCCCCGCCAACGGTCTGCCCGAGCATGATCTCAAGCCGCGAGACCGGTGCGACCAGCGTCTCTTTCAGGAACCCAAACTGCTTGTCCCAGATGATCATGATCCCTGAAAAGACCGAGGTGAAGAGCACTGCCATTGCGATGATCCCCGGCACCAGGAACTGGATGTAGTTCACCCCGGAATCCCCCGGCAGATCCACAACAGCATTCAATCCGAATCCGAGTGCGAGAAGGAAGAAGATCGGCATGCCAAGACTGCCGACGACCCTGCTCTTTGAGCGGACATAGCGCTTGACACTCCTGAGCCAGAGGGTATAGATAATATCCATCGGTTTAGTTCCTCCGTGGCATCATCATCCGCATGCGATCAAGGGATCCGGCTTCTTCTTCCCGCATGCTCCGTCCTGTATAGTGAAGGAAGACATCCTCTAACGTGGGTTTCTTGATCGAGAGTGAGCTGATCAGATTGCCGTTGCTGCCAACCATCCGGATGAGGTCAGGTATATGCTCTTCTGCTGACCGAAGCCTGATGAAGACCTCACCGTCATGGTGTGTAGCGCCGATAATCCATGATGCGGCGAGCCCCGCAGCAATTTCTGCAGCATCCGGTGAGGTGAGCGTCACCAGATCCCCGCCCACCATCTTCTTCAGGTTCTGCGGTGTATCCATCGCGACTATTGTTCCACGATCGATGATGGCGACACGATCACAGAGGCGGTCTGCTTCATCCATGTAGTGCGTGGTGAGGATGATGGTGATGCCTTTTGTTCTGTTCAGGTTCTGGATATAGTCCCAGAGGTGGTTTCGTGTCTGGGGATCAAGGCCGAGTGTCGGCTCGTCAAGAAAGAGGACTGATGGTTCATGCAGAAGCCCGCGGGCAATCTCAAGCCGCCTGCGCATTCCGCCCGAATAGGTCTTCACCAGGCTCTGCTGTCGATCTGTTAGCTCAACAAGCCGAAGCAGCTCATCAATTCGCTCCTCCCTGACTTTTTTGGGGATGCGGTAGAGCCTGCCATGAAAGTCCATGTTCTCCCATGCAGTCAGCTCTTCGTCAAGGCTCTGGTCCTGAAAGACAATACCTATTGATTTCCGTACTCCATCTGCATCCTTCTGGATATCAATGCCATTGAGAAGAGCAATACCGCCTGTTGGTTCAAGGAGGGTGGCGAGCATGGAGATGATGGTCGTCTTGCCAGCCCCGTTTGGACCGAGGAGTCCAAACACCTCTCCTTCACGGATCTCAAAGGAGACGCTATCTACAGCGGTCAGGTCGTGAAATCGCTTGGTGAGGTTTTCGACGATAATAGCACTCATTGCTTCTCCATCTGCCGTGATTATGCAGGCTGCCTGTATGCGGGTATTGTCTGCTTCTCCCTGGTGTTGTTCTATGCAGTAATTGTATAGAAGAACCTGTTTAATTCTATTCTTCATGACAAAGTTCCTTCTCCTGCAACCCAGCCGGAACAATCCGGGCTGCTGCTTCACAATTCCACCAGAGCTTATTTACCATCACCTGCCAATCTCTCATATATCGAGGATTCTGGTATGCCGGATGAGTGGAAGGTGACAGTCACCGTCACCCTGAAGGTGGGCGGTGCAGCAACGAGGAAGGAGGCCGAGAAAGCGGCTCTTGAACGCCTCTTTGCCCTGATGAAGAAAGGCACAGACGCTATCCCCTGGGAGACAACTGTTGTGCCGCTGAACGAGCCGAAGAGCGATGAGCCGATCTTCGGGGTGAAATGGGAGTAGGGATGGGTATTTCTCCTGTAAAACGTGTGATTCTCCTGTGTCAATCCGGCACATCTCTCTTCTGAAACCTCTTCTGAAACCGGGGATGCACCAATGCTCTCTTCTCTTCCACCCCTGCTGGTTTTCCAATCTCCCTTTCTCTCTCTCTCTCTCTCTCTCTCTCTCTCTGAAACCACAGGTGCGCCTCACCTGTGAAAAAAAGCACGTTTTAATCTGCTGGCTCACATACCAATCAAGGCGCAGCATGTATGATATCGTCGTCGTCGGGGCCGGGCCGGTTGGTGCAACAGCTGCCCGTCTCTCGGCAGAAGCAGGTCTCTCGACTCTCCTTATCGAAGAACATGCCACAATCGGGCATCCCGTTCAGTGTGCCGGACTCCTCAGCTCGTCGGCATTTGCAGAATGTGAAGTCGGGCACAGTTCTGTTTTGAACACCGTTTCTGGGGCCCGGTTTGTCTCCGGCAGGGGAAGCGAACTCACCTTTGATGCAAAGGAGACGAAAGCCTGCGTGGTTGATCGCACGCTGCTGGATCGTGAGATGGGCAAAGCTGCCGCAGATGCAGGAGCCGAGGTCAGGCTGAAGACACGTGCGGAATGGCTTGGACCCGGGCTTCTCAAAACTCGAGGCATCAGGGGAGGAGAAGAGATCGGCTGCCGGATCTGCATTGCCGCAGATGGCGCACGGAGCGGTATTGCACGATCCGCAGGCCTTGGCCGCCACCGACTGGTACTTGGAGGAATCCAGGCTGAAATCCCTCATGAATGCGATCCCAGGTTCGTTGAACTGCATCCTGACGCATCACCCGACTTCTTCGGATGGGTAATCCCGGTCTCTTCATCCAGAGTAAGGGTTGGTCTTGCCGGACGCGCTGATCTTCCTGCCCGGTTTGAGGCATTCATCAGGAACTATGCTGCCAGCTCCATTCACTGTGTCACAGGGGCAATCCCGCTTGGGCCTTTGGAGCAGACATATGCTGATCGCCTCATGATCTGCGGGGATGCAGCAGGACTTGTGAAGCCCACTTCCGGCGGCGGTATTTATACCGGCATCCGTTCGGCCCGCCATGCCGTGGCAACAGCGGTGCGGGCGTTTGAAGTGGGGAATACAACAGCTGAGGCACTGTATACCTATGAGCGGCTCTGGAAGGCTGACATGGGCCGCGACCTCGCACTTGGGATGCAGATCTACCAGATGCGGTGCAGGATGACCGGGGATGATGTTGACCATGCCATCCGGACACTCTCTGATCCTGAGGTCCTGAAAATTATTGTGGAAGAAGGCGATATGGATCGGCCGGGAAAGCTCATCCGCCGCCTCCTCTTCAGGCCTGATCTTCTCCCGCTCTTTGGAAGGCTTGGGATTATGCAGCTGCTCCGGAGCCTGCAGTAGCATCACACCCTCCCTGCCTCCGGATGGCATCGTCTATTTTTGCATCCCACAGAAAAACATGCCTGATCGCAGAATTCATGAGATCCCAGAACAAGATTGTTATCTATGGAAAGCAGATTTGGCAGAGGATTTGTTGTGAACCTGGTCCTCCTCAGCAAACATTTTACCCTCCCGCCTGAGCAGGCGTTCTATGGTGCATCAGATCATCTCACGGAGATGCAGGTGCCGCCGCGACTGAAGGGAACCGAAGTCCAGGAACTGACTGAAAGGCTGAAAAAACTCATCATCTGGCACAAGATTGGTATCAATGATTCCCAGGATGCTGCAACGGCAAAAAAGATCATCAATAAGCTCATTCTGGCCGCCGATCGGGAACTTGGTATAGAAGATCCTGATATGGGGTCATTTGACTGATCTAATGGTTTATTTCAGTATTTTCTGTATCAGAGGCGAAGTATATCATCTCCAAATACCAATATATAATGGTAAAGCAGGCAAAAAACCCTGCCTGCAGGAGTTAGTGAAGTGGCTGGCACCGATTGCAGGGCATCAGTCCTCTATACAGTCCGCCATATTCGGAGTCACACATGAATAGCACATATAATGCAGACCATATTACAGTTCTTGAAGGGCTTGCTCCGGTACGGGAGCGGCCTGCAATGTACATCGGGAGCACCGATGCCCGGGGGCTGCACCATCTCATCTATGAGGTGGTGGACAATTCAATTGATGAGGCGCTGGCAGGCTATTGCAGCCATATCGATGTCTCGATAAATCCTGACGGCTCATGCACCATCGAGGATGACGGCAGGGGTGTTCCAATTGATACCATGCCGAAGTACGGGAAGAGCGCCCTTGAGGTGGTTATGACCGTCCTGCATGCAGGTGGGAAATTTGATAAAAACACGTACCAGGTCTCAGGCGGCCTGCATGGTGTTGGTGTCTCGGTCGTCAATGCCCTCTCCGAATGGATGGTTGTCGAGGTCTTCCGTGACGGCAGGATTCATTCGATGCGGTTTGAACGGGGGGGTGTTGTCTCCCCCCTCTCGTCTGCTCCTGAATCTGAGGAGGAGATCCGTGAGCGGCTGAAAAAGCGGTACGGCTCCCGGCTCGAGGCGATGAACCAGCATGATCCCGCAATCTCAACCGGAACGCGGATCACCTTCAAGCCTGATACAACAATCTTTGAAACCACCCACTTTGATTTTGATGTGATCAGTTCCCGCCTGAGAGAGCTTGCGTTCCTCAACAGCAATGTCCGGATACGTGTTCTCGACAAACGGAGCGGGGATGGGGAGACCTTCTATTACGAAGGCGGCATAAGCGAGTTTGTCAGGTACCTCAATGACGGCAAAGAGGCTCTCTACCCTGATGTGATCTTTCTCTCACGGAAGGATGAGGAGCATAAGGTTGAGGTGGATGTCGCAATCCAGTACAACAGCGGCTACAGCGAGACCCTCTTCACCTTTGTCAACAGTGTCAACACCAGGGAAGGAGGAACCCACCTTGAAGGGTTCCGGTCTGCGCTCACCCGGGCAATTAACAGCTCGGCAAAGAAAAATAACCATATCAAGGGCGAGATATCCTTAAAGGGCGATGATGTCAGGGAAGGTCTCTGCGCCATCATCAGCGTCAGGATCGCAAACCCCCAGTTCGAGGGCCAGACAAAGATGCGGCTTGGCAACTCCAATGTCCGGGGCATCGTCGACTCCCTCGTCTACCAGTATCTGACCGAATATTTTGAGGAGAATCCCAAAATCATCGGTATCATTTCGGAAAAGGCATCGACAGCAGCACGTGCCCGCGAGGCGGCACGCAACGCACGTGAGCTCGCCCGGAGGAAGACGTCACTTGAATCCTCAACGCTCCCCGGCAAACTTGCAGACTGTTCAGAACGCGATCCCTCAAAGAGCGAGATCTATATCGTCGAGGGAGACTCAGCAGGGGGATCAGCCAAACAGGGAAGGAGCAGAAAGTTCCAGGCGATCCTTCCATTGAGAGGAAAGATCCTGAATGTTGAGAAGGCAACCGAACACAAGATTCTCAAGAATCTTGAGATTAATGCGCTTATCTCAGCAATCGGAACTGGTATCGGGACAAATTTCGATCCTGAGCGTGCCCGCTACCATTCGATCATCATCATGACTGATGCAGATGTGGATGGAGCACATATCAGCACGCTCCTTCTGACCTTCTTCTACCGATATATGACCGAATTAATTGAGATGGGCTATATCTATCTCGCTCAGCCCCCCCTTTACCGGGTTTCAAAGGGCAGGAAGGAGCGTTACGTCTTCCGTGAGGACGAGATGCGGAAAGCCGTTCTTGAGATGGGAGAAAACGGTGTCCATGTCCAGCGGTACAAGGGTCTTGGTGAGATGAATGCCCAGCAGCTCTGGGAGACGACAATGGATCCCAGCCGGCGCGTGCTGAAACAGGTGAGGATCGAGGATGCGATCCACGCAAACGATATCTTTGAGAAACTGATGGGTGAAAATGTCTCTGCACGAAAGGATTTCATCAAGCGGCATGCACTGGAGGTGAAGAACCTTGACATCTGAAGACGTGGCACCACGCGTCATCCCGGTGGCGATCGAGGATGAGATGAAGAAGAGCTACATCGATTATGCGATGAGCGTCATCATCGGTCGTGCCATCCCCGATATCCGTGACGGCCTGAAACCTGTTCACCGGCGAACCCTCTATGCAATGTGGGGATCCGGCAACACCTCAGACAAACCCTTCAGGAAATCGGTTAAAGCAGTCGCAGCCACAATGGAGAATTACCATCCCCACGGCGACTCGGCCATCTACGACACCCTGGTCAAGATGGCCCAGCCTTTCTCCTACCGCTACACCCTTGTTGAGGGCCAGGGGAACTTCGGATCAATTGACGGCGACTCGGCTGCGGCGATGCGTTATACCGAGGCACGGCTTACAAAGGCAGCTGAGGCGCTTCTTGTCGATATCGAGAAGGAGACAGTTGATTTCATAGCAAACTTCGATGGATCCACAACCGAGCCGGTTGTCCTCCCTGCCCGTATCCCAAACCTCCTTGTGAACGGGACAAGCGGGATTGCTGTTGGGATGGCAACAAACATGCCTCCCCACAACCTTGGTGAGGTCTGCACACTGCTTGAGCGGTTCATCGAAACTCCCGATCTCCCGCTCCAGGATATCCTCTCTATCATGCCGGGCCCCGACTTTCCCACAGGTGGCCGGATTATGGGATCAGAAGGCATCCTGAACGCCTATACGACCGGATACGGACGGGTCATTGTCCGTGGCGTGGCCGAGATCGAGAGCGGCAAACGCGATCTTGAGCAGATCATCATCACCGAGATCCCCTACCAGGTGAACAAGGCAAAGATGATCGAGAATATTGCCCAGCTTGTGCGTGAGAAGAAGATTGAAGGGATTGGCGATCTCCGCGATGAATCAGACAAGGACGGGATCCGTGTCGTCATCGAACTGAAGAAAGGGATCAACGCACATGTCATCCTCAATCTCCTGTATAAGCATACCCAGCTCCAGACGACGTTTGGTGTCATCAACCTCTCGATTGTGGACGGCCAGCCAAAGGTACTCCCGCTCACCGATATCCTCAGGCATTTCCTTGCCCACAGGGTCTCGGTTATCAGGAGACGCTCCGAGTTTGAGCTGAAGAAAGCACGGGACCGGCTCCATATCCTCCTTGGTCTCCTGATCGCCCTTGACCAAATTGACGAGGTCATTGCAACAATCCGGGCATCCGCCTCTGTTGAAGAGGCAGGTACTGCGTTAATCTCAAAGTTTGGTCTTGACGAGATCCAGGCTGACGCAATCCTGAAGATGCAGCTCCGGAGGCTTGCCGCTCTCGAACACCAGAAGATTGTTGATGAGAAGAACGCTCTTGAAGCCGAGATTGCAAGACTTATGGAACTGCTCTCAAGTGAAGCAAACATCCTCTCCGTTGTCAGGGAAGAGACCCGCGAGATCAAAGAGAAGTTTGCAGATCCCCGGAGAACCGAGATCGCTCACAGCGCCGAGTTCCTTGATAAGGAGGCACTGATCGAGGAGAAGAAGGTCTTTGTTGCACTGACTGAGCAGAACTACATCAAGCGGATGCCGCTTGAAACATACAGGCAGCAGAGGAGAGGCGGCAGGGGCGTCATCGGGATGTCGACAAAAGAGGAGGACTGCATCAGTTCGGTCTTTGTCGCATCCACCCATGACTACCTCCTCTGCTTTTCAGATCAGGGGCGGGCATACTGGCTGAAGATCTACGACATACCGGAAGGCTCCCGCACGTCCCGTGGCAAAGCCATCGTGAACCTTCTCAATATCAACAGCGAGACGATCCAGAAGGTGATCCCGGTATCCAGCTTCAGGAGTGACCGCTTCCTCTTCTTTGCAACACGGAAGGGAACGGTTGTCAAGATCGCACTTGACCAGTTTTCAAATCCGCGGCAGAGCGGGATCAATGCCATCAGGCTCCGTGACGGCGATTCTCTTGTCGATGTGAAATGGACAGACGGCAATCGCGAACTGATCCTGACAACCGCACACGGCCAGAGCCTGCGGTTCCATGAAGAGGCTGTCCGTGCTGTTGGAAGGGGAGCTATGGGTGTACGCGGTATATCGCTTCGAAATGGCGATCGCCTCCAGGCTGTCACCGTCGTTAACTTCGACCATCTCCTGACAATCACCGAGAAGGGATATGGCAAACGGACTGAATTTGATGAATTCCGGGGTCATGGCAGGGGTACGCTTGGTGTCAAAAACATCATCACCGATCTCAGGTCAGGCATGGTTGTCGCGTCCCGTGCCATCTCGACAACAGATGAGATAATCGTCATGACTGCTTCTGGAATAGTCATCAGGACACGGGTTGATGAGATTGCCATCCAGAAGAGGAGCACCCGGGGTGTCCGGATCATCCGGCTTGATGAGGGCGATCGCGTAACCGGGTTTGCCATTGTCACTGCGGAGATGCAGACATCTGCCGATCCGGATGATCAGGCTGATCCCGATGTCCTGCCTGATTTGGATCTTCAGGCAGATGAAGACCAAAAAGAATAGGTTGTTTTGGGGACTAATCCCCTTTTTATGTTTCAGACAACGCTTCAGCTGAAGAGCCATGGAGAGGGTGATATCATTGATATCACCCATCAGGTTCAGGACGCGGTCATGGAGAGCGGTATTGTTTCAGGCATTGCTCACCTCTTCGTGGTGGGATCAACTGCTGCCCTGACCACAATAGAATATGAATCCGGCGTTCTTGCCGATCTCAGAAATGCTCTCTCCCGCATTGCACCTGAAGATGTGCCCTATGCTCATGACAGCCGTTGGGGAGACGGCAATGGCCGCTCCCACGTACGGGCTGCTCTCATAGGTCCTTCACTCTCGATCCCTGTTGCTGAAAAGAGGCTCCTTACCGGAACGTGGCAACAGATTGTCCTCTGCGAACTTGATGTCCGCTCTATGAGAGAGAGAAGTGTTATCGTAACGATAGTTTCGTAAATTCCTAATCAAGTGGGACGGATTCCAGCTGCGATACAAGTTCCCAGATCCGCGTTCGTGCATGCACAGGCATATTCGGGTCGTTGCTGACCTCGTCGATCTTTGATATTGCTGTTGCCGCACGAAGACCCGGTGCGTTGCTCTCATCCAGAAGAATAGATCGTGTCTCGTCTGCGACCCGACGAATATTCCGTGGTATAGTGTTATCTTCCATCATCATCTGAAGGATCTGAACACAATTTCGTAATGTATTGCCCGTTTCTGCCAAATGAAACCCTCCATCTTTTCCCTTTACTATTCCCCCTGAGGGTTTATATAGTTTCATAGTTCGGCCAGCGATGCTTTATCTCTTCGGTGGCAAAGGTACTGGTGCGTATGACAGAGATAGATGAGATAATGGCTGAGTATCTGCTGAAGGGTGGAAAGATGCTGGCAAAGACCTGTTCTGTCTGCCAGGCACCGCTCTTTGAGTACAAGGGTGAGCGCTTCTGTGTTCTCTGCACGGAATCATCAGGCAGAGAGGGAGAAACGCTGGCAACTCTTGAGCAAAACCAGGCTGCTGCAGAGGATACGATCCAAAAACCGCCTGCCAGGGATCTGCAGGTCGATCCAGAGCCAGCTGCAGCATCGGTATCAAGCCGCCGTCAGTATGAGCCGCAGGAGGCACCATCCATGCTTGCCGGGTCTATAGAGGATGCGCTGATAGCCCTCTGCCGCCGCATGGCAGATGAACCCGACCCGGCCCGCTGTGCGGTTTATATGCAGACGATCAGGGAGGGGGTCTCTGCGATGATGGCGCTCCGTGGGGAGCATTGCTGCTGTCATGAGAGGGAGTGACAAAACGCTCGATACTTGCCTGCTCCTCCCTCTTTTCTTTGTGTGCACCCAGCCGCTTCACCCCGGTTGCCATCGCCTTCTCCTTCCTGCTGCTCACCCAGCGGAAGGTCTCGTCACTTGTTCCTTTTGTGACCAGCACGATGATATGGCCTGCAGCGCTCCGTCCGGTCCTTCCTTTCCTCTGAATGCTCCGGATCTCTGATGGGACGGCCTCATAAAAGATGACGAGATCGGTGGATGGGATGTCAAGTCCTTCCTCACCAACTGACGTGGCAACGAGTACCGGGTACTCTCCACCACGAAACTTCCGGATCGCTTCAATCTGCTTCTTCTGAGACAGGCCGGTGTCGCTCTCCCGTGATGCCTGGCCGACAAACCTGCATGCGATGATCCCTTTATCCGAGAGGTGATCGACAAGCATCGTTACCGTGTCGCGGTAGCTTGCAAAGACGATGATCCTGCTTTCAGGAGCTTCCATGAGCTGGTCATGGATGACCGATGCAACAAGAGATGGTTTTGGATGCACCTCCCCTTCAATTTCCGTGACAATACGTCTCAGATCAAGAAACATCCTGTCTTTTACCATCTTCTGGCTTGCCCTGCTTCCTTTCTTTGACTGGCCTTCGGCGTGGAGCTTCTCTATGTACCGGCCAAGTGCGAGGGACCCTTGCGACTCAGCCATGACAACCGCATGCCTGAGCTTCATGATCTCGGCATGGAGCGAGGATGCTGCATAGGCGCGGGTATCGCCTTCTGCTATCCGCTCCTGAATGTCTGCCTGCAGCCGGTTCAGCACTTTCATTGAGAGCTGTTCCCGTCTGGGGAGAGAACAGCCAAGTCCTGCAAGCGTGGCAAGACGGGCATCTATCATTTTTTCGAGGATCCTGACACACTGCTGCAGTGAGGCAGGAAGCTCCACTGGTATGTAGTCGACTGTCCGTTCGTGGATATAGGGTATGACATCGGGATCGTTCTCATCCCGGCTCTCAACATGCGTAACACCGAGGTGATCGCATACATCCTGGACACGCTCACGATTGCTCCCGGGAGAGGCGGTCATCCCGAGGATAAGAGGATTGTCGGCTGTTTCAAGGTACTGTTCTGCAAGATAGGTGTAGGCATAGTTGCCGACTGCCCGGTGGCATTCATCGACGATCAGCAGGGAGACTGTTCTGAGATCATAGCGGTTGTTCTGGCAGTCGTTCTGGATCACCTGTGGTGTCGCACAACAGATCCGGCACTCCTCCCAGAGAAGCGTCCGTTTCTTCGGCGGTGTGCTGCCGGTGAAGCTGATGCAGTCCTTCTCAGATGGTTCGGGGAGCCTGAGGTTTTTCTGAAAAAAGTTGAGGTGCTGTTCAACAAGCGGCTTTGTGGGGGCGAGGATGAGCACCCGTCCGCCTGTGTTCAGGAGCCGTGATGCAGCGACAAGCAGTGCCACAACCGTCTTACCAAGACCGGTTGGAAGAACGATCAGTGTGTTCTCCTCAAGTGCCCGCATCGCGATGGTAAGCTGGTACTGACGGGATTCAACGGTATCGGGTGTGATATACGGGTGCTGGATGGTCTTCATCTTCAGATCCCGGAGAACTGCAGCTCACCCCGTATCAGCTTTCTGATTATAGATGGAATCTCGTCTAGTGGTACCCGGACCTGCTGCATGCTGTCCCGTTCCCTGAGTGTTGCAGCTGCATCATCTTTTGATTCGTAATCGATTGTGATCGCATACGGTGTTCCGATCTCGTCCTGTCTCCGGTACCTTCTCCCGATAGCGCCTGAATCGTCATATTCTGTTACGATCCCAAGAGCGCGGATGGCTTCAGCAAGAGATCCGGCCATCTCTTCAAGTCCGTCCCTGTTCATCAGTGGAAAGACGGCAACCTGGACAGGCGCCACTGCCGGGGGTAGCCGAAGCGATGTCCTGGTCTCACCCTCCACTTCATCCTGGTGAAAGGCATGCTCAAGAACAGCATAGCAGAGACGGTCGATCCCATAGGATGGTTCGATGACATGGGGGCGGACCTCCTCTCCCCTGACAAGCACCTCTTCGTCCCTGACCTCGAAGAGATCGCAACCGATCTCAATCTCCTCGCCATCCAGTGTGATCGTGATTGTATCGCCCTGTGGTTCTGCTGCTGCTATCTTCTCGCCGACCTCTTTTGCCCGGTTCCTGAACCGGGGTCCAAGCAGCCCCATCTTCGGAACAGTTGCAACTCTCCGCTCGGTTCTGGGCTCCGGGTACTGGATAAAGACGGTCATCTTCTCACCGCTCACCTCAGCATGAGCCCGGAGATCATAATCGGTTCGATCTGCGATACCGACAGCCTCAACCCATCCGAACCGCTCTGAATAAAACTCCGCATCCCAGCAGTCTGCTGCATAATGCGCACGCTCGTCAGGCAGATGCTGGCGGAACCGGATCTTCTCACGGTCAACGCCGATCCTGACCATGTAGTCATGGGTGAGCGCCAGATAGTATGCGACATATTCGCTTGCAACAAGCCCGCTCAAAACAGCTTCCCCAACCGTCAATGTTTCCGGTTCGCTCTCTTTCTCCTGGTGTTCGATACCATAGAACGGCATGGTGTAGTCTGCATAGCGGGAGAAGTCCGGGTGATCCTTCTTATCGGGATGCACAAAGATCTCGGCTTCCGCCTGGGTGAATTCCCGAAGCCGGATCATCCCCTGCCGGGGCGAGATCTCGTTCCGGTAGGACCTCCCGATCTGGACTGCCCCAAAGGGGAGTGCGTCCCTGTAGAACCTGAGAAGGCGGGCAAAGTCGGTGAATATCCCCTGTGCGGTCTCCGGGCGCAGGTATCCCTTCCGGTGTCCGCCCGGGCCGATTGAGGTTGAAAACATCAGGTTGAACTCAAAGACCAAAATGTCTGTCAGAGGCTTTTTACAGGAGGTGCAGGGCTTATCTGCAAGCCCCGCAGACAGCTCTTCCTTTGCGAGACTCTGTGCATTTGCTATCCCGTATTCTTCGGCCACATGATCTGCACGGAAAAACTCCTGGCAGCCGGGGCATTGGAACATCTTATCAGAAAAACCTTTGAGATGACCGGATGCAACATAGATCGGCTCAATGCCTATTGTCGGGCATTCGATCTCGTAGTACCCTTCCCTGACGATATAGAATTCACGCCAGATATCTTCGATCCGCCGCTTCATCATCGCACCAAGCGGGCCATAATCGATGAAGCCTGCAACAGATCCGTATATCTCCCCTGACGGCCAGACATAGCCGCGGCGGCGGGCGAGATCGATCACCTTTTCGTATACATCCTCCATGGTATCACGACTTCCTTATCTATTAGACGACTCGATATTTGATATGATTGTCACCCTGCTGTGACGGCCGGATCAACAAACTATTTATCATATAAACCCGATGAGATGTGAAGATCATACAATAGGTCGATATACACATGGCTACCAGCAGCAAACAAAAAAACCTTCTCAAGTTATTCGCCGATATCACCAGTAAAACAGAGATCGTCGAACCTATGAAGAAGATTCACGGAACATTGCGTGATCAGGATGCAGTTGAGAGAGAGATAGCGCTGATTATGCGGGAAATCCTCGATCAGGGCTATTTTAAGACGAAACTGGAACCAATTCAGCTTGCGCGTCTTATCACGCTCTATCATACAGGAAAGAACGATACCGAGATTGCCCGGAGCCTGGGTGATGAGAAACTGTCAAAGACGGTTGCCCGGGCACGTGTCAGGCTGAAACTCTTCCGGGATCTTGATTTTAAGATGCCGTTTGAAACACAGGTTCTTGAGGATCTGATGGCACAGGATCTCACCATGAAGGAGATCTCTGAGGTGCTTGGTATAAGCCCCTCAACCCTGAGAGAATACCGGCATGTGCTTGATGAACAGAAAGATACCACCCTTGATCCCTATCTTGAGCGTATCCGCGATGTGATGGAGGATCGTGATCTCACCGAGCAGATGACGCTTGGAGTCACGAAGGACAGTCTGGGTGATGCCATCGATATTACGGAAGCCGAGATGATCGATCTCGGCTAAACTTTTTTTATTCTCTGAACCGACTCATCTCCATGTACCTGACATACCTGGGCCATGCCTGTATTCTCTGCGAGGGATCAAGGCGGGTGCTGTTCGATCCGTTTATACCCTCAGGAGAAGCACCGCCGGATTCGGATATCGTCTGTGTGACCCATGCACATGCCGATCACCTTGGCGATACTGCCAGCATGAAGCGACAGACCATTGCACCTAACGAGCTTGCCAAGTATCTCAAGAAGGAAGGTGTTCCTGTTGAAGCCCTGAATATCGGGGGAAGCATCTCAATTGACGGTGTATCGTTTACCATGACTCCCGCAGTCCATTCGTCCTGGCTTGAGGATGCAGGCGGCGGCTATTATGGCGGCCCTGCAGCCGGGTATGTGATGAGGATGGATGGCGTCTCGGTCTATCATGCCGGTGATACTGCTCTCTTTTCGGATATGAAACTGATCCGTGAACTCTATCATCCGGATGTTGCACTCCTGCCTATCGGCGGCAGGTTTACGATGGGGCCGGATGAGGCGATGGTCGCCGCATCGTATATCGGAGCTGATTTGATCATCCCGATACACTACAATACCTGGGATGTCATCAGCCAGGATCCATTGCCATTTAAACATGCGATAGAGGCGACCTCTGACATGAGGGTTGCGATCCTTGAACCCGGAGAGAGACTTGAACTACCTGAAGCTGAAGGGTTTGGCGGCTAAACAACTGGTGAAATTGTATGAGACTGTATATACTTGCAATCCCGCTTGTCCTTCTCCTTCTCACGACCGGATGTGTCGGTGAGATGGAGGATCCGCTATCTCCTGGGACGATGTCTGGAATCTGGGTTCATGACAGCCCGGCTCCGGTCTTCATCTTCAGTATCCATCCCGATGATCGTGTTGATGTCATCTTTACAGGGCTTGAGGATCCAGGTGCACCGGAGGAGCCGGTTGTTGGTGCAGGCACCCTGGAGTCTCGTGACGAGATGCGTACAATCACCTACCTGGCACCGGTTTCCCGCGAAATCCGCATCCTGCATCTTGAGAAGACGGACGCTTGCCTCATTCTGAAGGCTGCGTCACAGGAAGATGGGACGCTGCTTGATATTGGAGATCTTGCGGGTATCCGGTTTGTCCGGGGGGCATCCTATTCGATGCCCCTGTTGGATCTCTATGGTGTGGATCCAGAATCTATACTGATCTGAGGTACTCCTGGAGGAGTGCCTCACGGTATGCTTCTCTCTTCTTTTTCGGGATATAGTTGAATTGGGTCGCCCGGAGGATCAGCTCATCAGCAATAGCCTGCTTTTCGGTCAGGCCGAGTTTTTTGACCTCCCCGATGATCCAGTCGAGCTTATCGATCCCGGTCTCTTTTCCATCCACAATGATCTGCTTTATCAGGATTTTATCAGGTGGAGTTCCTCCACATATCGTGCAGTAATCACCTTCGTCTGCCATGTTGAGTTTTACTCCTTGATCATGGTGAGCATCATCTTGAACTTCGTGATCGCCGAGAGGGCGTGCGGGGCATGTGCCGGAAAGATGATCGAGTCACCAGTCTTCATCTCAAATGTCTTGCCTTCAAGCCAGATCTCACACTCTCCGTCCAGGATGGTGACAAGGGCATCAAAGGGCGCGGTATGTTCAGAGAGCCCTTCATCTTCGTCAAAAGAGAAGATACTGATGTTGCCGTTCTTCTGTTTGATCACCATTCTGCTGGAGACTGCTCCATCCTGGTATTCAACGAGTTCGTCCAGCCGGATTTTTTTCCCCTTGATATCATCACTCATATTCCAAGCTCCTTTCTCTTTGACTCGATATGTGCGGCGATCCCGTCGACGGCCTTTACCGGGTCTGGTTCAACAAAGAGGACTCCGCCAGTTAATCCTTTGAGGTCTTCAGTTAAGAGCTTTACCAGATTTGGAGCACCGGTAACGGTTGGAACCGGGTTTACATAGGTGTAGAGGCCAAAGGCAAGGGCGAAGATGGCATCGATTGTTGCCTTCTGCTCCATGTATTCGGGTGCAGCTGCTGCAACCGGGAGCTGCGTGACCGCAACTCCAAGAGCATCGGCGACACTCCTGATCAGGTCGGCACACCTGCCGGTGTCGGTACAGGTTCCAAAGGAGAGGACAGGCGGTATACTGAGTGTTGTACAGAGTTTTCCAAGACCAGGACCTGCCCGATTCCAAGCCTCGGGTGAAGCGAGCCCTGCCACCTGGAGGGCGGCTGATCCGCATCCCATTGAGAGGACAAGGATGTCCCGTCTGATCAGTTCTTCTGCTATTGCCACGGTATGTACATCCTGTCCGTGGTCTCTCAGTGTCGTGCAGGAGACGAGGCCGCAGATGCCCCTGATTGTTCCATCCCTGATAACATCAAGCAGGGGATCAAGTGTACCGCCAAGAGCGGCCTGGATGCTTTCTGCTGAGAAACCGGCCACTGCTGTTCGTACCGGAAGCCCGGTGATTGGAGTGACCGCCTTTCTGCGCTTCTTGAAGTTCTCTATCCCCATGCGGATCAGCTTCTCTGCCTGGGCATCTGCCTCAACCGGATCGTACTCCTCGCGATCCGACTCACCTTCGAAGGCAACCAGCTGGCTCACCGGTACCAGTCTGAATTGGTATTTTTCTGCATAGAGCGGATCCATTGGGAGTGAGCAGTTCATGTCGGCGACAAAGACGTCAACTGCCCCGGTTGCCAGAACCGCTTCCTGCATGATCCAGTTGCCGGTGAAACCGGTGAAGACATCATCCATCTTCCACCGCTGGATCATCTCCTGCCCGGTCTCGATATTCGCGATGATCCTGAGGCCTTGTGCCCCGACGTCACGGGCTGCTTTCTGGAGCTCCTCCCGTCGTGCCGCCATAACAAGCGCGAACCCGAGGAATGGTTCATGGCCGTTAGGAAGGATGTTGACGTAGTCTGGATCCAGAACGCCGAGGTCAACATTCACCTCATGCGGCCTCGGTATGCCAAAGAGTATGTCCTGAATTGATTCAAGAACGATCTGGCTCTGGTATGCCATTGCAACACCAAGGCGCATCGCTTTTTTTGCGAGGCTCACATAGTAGCCGTCCACATTTGTCAGTGAAGATCCCGTGGCAAGCACCATCTCGCCATAGATGCCTCCCGGAAAGATGCCAAGTTCACGCCAGCATTTTTTCCGGTCTTCGGGTGCGAGTTTCTCAACAATCCTGCTCTCCTCATGGGATCGCCTGTGAAAATCCTCCTGGAGGAAGTCACAGAGTGCATGGATGTCCCCGGTGATTCCAAGCCGCTTTTTGAAGGCAGCGAGTTTCTCCGGTTCGGTTATGGTAAATGGCCCTTTCCCGTCTGCTGCTTCCCTGAGTGTCCGGATTGTCTCCTCGCAATGGTACTGGTATGTTGAAGCACCCATTACGTTTCTGAGGAGCATCATGCGCATTGCCATTCCGTCTGCTGATATACCGCATACGCCGCGTTTGTCAGATTCCGCATCTGCACGGCATGGTCCGTTTGAACAGAAGTCGCACCGGACACCACCCATGCAGAATTTGCACCGGGTATCCGGATTTGATCCAAGCCCCTGGGCGGCATAGCGATCCCAGACATTTGACATACCGTCTTCTTTCAGCCGTCCATAGACTTGGTGTACAGAGTCATGGTAGGATATCCTCTCTTTATCCATCGTCACATCACCAACACGTTCGGCATGGCGCGGCAATGAGATAAACCTTCTTCTGGTCCGGTACCCATGTGCCTGCGGAGGAGGTGATATCGGCTATTGCCGGACATCATCAGACCGCCCGGTACCCATGTGCCTGCGGAGGAGGTGTCACCTGACCATCCATTTGATAGTCCCTCACGAAAAAAGGAATCAGTATGGATTCAATCATCAACTGGGACGAACTCTGGAAGGCAATTCATGTCAGCTCCCGGCTTCGTGTTGAGAAAGACCAGGATCCGGGGAAGGTCTGGGATAAGAAAGCCGGTGCTTACTCCCGCATCACCAGGGATGAAAAAGAGTCGACCAGGCAGGAGCTCTCCATGCTCGATCTCAGGCCTGCTGATACCGTTCTTGATATGGGAGCGGGAACCGGGCGGCTGGCTGTTCCGATTGCGGGGAAGGTTTCGCATGTGACTGCTCTTGATGCATCCCCTGGGATGCTTTCACACCTTGAGGAGCGGATGGCAGCAGAAGGGAGGACGAACTATTCCTGCGTGGTGAAGCGCTTTGAGGACGTGGTGGTTGGAGAGGATATCCAGGTGCATGATGTCGTGATCGCGGCATTCTCGCTTGGGTTCTATGATGTCGGATCAGCACTTCTGAAGCTGGATGCTGCTGCCCGGCGCTCAGTGCATCTCTTCTGGCATATGGGCGAATGGCGGAGCCAAAAGGAGATGGCAATCTATACGGCAGTCTATGGGGAGGAAGGTACCCGCCAGGTGGGGTATCCGGATGCTCTCTTCCTAGCAAATATCCTTCATGGGTATAAGATTTATCCGGATATCCGGATCTACCGTGCACTCTGGGAGACGGCATATGATTCCCCAAAAGAGGCTGCAGAACAGTGGCTGACGATGCATGCACCGGATTTTGAAGATATTGGCCTTGTTACCCGGCATTTTGAGGATCTTCTTGAGAAGGGTGATGACGGAAAATACCATGAGCGGTCTGTCCGCATTACCGCGATGCTCTCCTGGAGGAAGGGGGAGTAGGGGGGAGGGGGCTCTCGTACTCGCGTGTCAGAATCCCGCCACCGCCACGGACCCGTCCGCACGTGCTTCACTCACTCCTGATGATTTTGTTTACTGCATCGGGATCTCTTCCCACGTTCCGAAGAGTTCAGGAAAATCCCTCGCGATCAGAATTTTGGAGAAGAGGAAAAAAAGTGTTGCTGGAGTACACTTTTTGGATCTAAAAAGTGTCATGGAAGTACACTTTTTCGATGATATGCCATAGCATATTCCCTAAAATAGATACTTTATCCCCTCTTCATCTCATCAGGAAGGGGCCGTATCTGTGCCGGGGAACCAACTGCCATCATGCCTGCCGGTACATCATGCGTCACAACCGATCCGGCAGCAACGGCCGCACCCTTCCCGATTGTGATCCCCGGGAGGATGATGGCGGCTGCCCCGATTGTTGCATAGTCTTCGATCACCGGCCCTTCAAGCCGGGGTTTGCCTGATGGCGGGTAGCGGTCGTTTGTGAGCACGGCGTGGGGGCCGATGAAGACATGGTCGCCGATTTGTGTGTGGGTCGGGATGAATGCCATGCTCTGGATGCTCACGTGGGATCCGATTGAACAGTTCCCCTCGATGATGGTGCCGGTGCCAACCGATGTCCCTTCCCCGATGACTGTCTTCTCGCGGATTAAGACATTGTGGCCGGTGTTGCAGCGATCCGCAAGGGTAACGTCTGCATAGAGTATTGTGCCTGACCTGAGCGTTACGCCTTCACCGATTATGGTGCCAGGGTGATCGGTTCTCCCGATATAGTCGCGGGAGGGAAAACCGATTGTGACCGGCTCAAAGACAGTGAGGGATTTGCCGATGGTATTGATGCCGTATTCGTTCATCTAAAAGAGAGATGGGTGGGGATGGGAGAAAAAGGGAGGGGGTGAGAGTGCATGGATGGGCTCAACATTTTAGGTATGGTGTTCCAGTGAATCTGGCAGAAAGTATATATTACTAATATACAAAATAGATATAAAATCAATATTGGTAATATAGAAAACTTCGAATGATCCCAGCTCATCAAAAGTTCATATATTGGGTTATGGATCAATAATTAATGATCACGCTCTTTACTTCAATTATTAAGGATATGCTGTTTTTTTGCTCAATAAATTACAACAATGAAAGAACTGTCCATTAATTCCGCTCTTATCTATATCTCTCTTTTATCAATCTCCTCTATCAAACACCGGGCATTCCGTCACGCACCTGCTGCACCGGATCGTCGCCGCCTTCGCAATCCAGGGGGCAATCGGCGCAATAAAACGGAGGAGGAGCTGCCTGCCGATCAGCCACTTCGCTATCGGGACGACTGGCTCTGGCACCCATGGGCTGATTGTTCTGCACCTGAATGTCTCGACACCATCTTGTCGTATCGCACCAGAAGGGCAGGCTTTGATGCATTTCCCGCACTCAATACAGATATCCGGGGTTTGGCCTGGCGTACTATCAGTATCAATTTCTTCCTGCATATCTCCGGATTTGATCAGACTCGATTCTCCTGTGACAACGCCGGAGAGGATCAGCCGGGGGCCATGTTCCCTGTTCAGGAGGAGGGTACTCTTTCCGGTTGTCCCAAGGCCTGCGGCGGCGGCAACCTGCTTCAGCCGCACCACTCCCCGAACCTGCCCATCTGTGATCCTGACCGGGAGATAGAGAGGCACATGCCGTGCCGGGATGCCCTCCGCTGCGAGCAGTCCTTCGAGCCGGATAGCGGTTTCATTCAGGTTTTGGGCAATTCCAAGCATGATATCTGTTTGTTCGCGTGCTGATAGGGAATATGCCTCCACCGGGACTGCTTTTGAAAAGATGATCACAGACTCTCCGGGGAAAAAGAACTCCTGCACGTATTCCCTATCCTTATCGGAAAGTTTATGGAGTGCTGCCTCTCCATAGGTGTCAATTCCTTCGTTTTCGAAAAACATTTTGAGATCCCTACTCCCTACTGATCCCTGCTCGTTCTCTCTCATTTTGGATTATCCATTGCCGGCTCTCTGGCTCTCACTTCTCTTTTCTGCCTTTCTCTCTGCCTTTCTCTTACTCTCTCTCTCTTTCTCTCTTCCCTCAGTATCCGGCTTTTTGGAGTATCTCTTGTACCGAACTGTACCCGGGCGTCTCCCGGGGAATTGAGAGGAGAGATTCACCGGCAAGCACATACTCCTGGAGAAGCGGGTCCTCTGCAATCTTTCCGAGATACTCATGCGGAAGCTCAGATCGAGCCCGATCCTCTGCGGATTTGGGGAAGAGGTATCCGCCGATGATTCGGAAATTATCTGTCTGAATCTTCACTTCCCTGATGATCCGGTATGCCCGTTTGACATGCTCAAAGGATTTATGGGACGGACCGATAATATCAAAGATCTCATCAACCTGCCCTGTCACTCTCCGGTTTAAGTGTTCAAGACCGGCTGGGGAGTCGATCAGGACATACCGGTAGTTCTTCACGATTTTTGTGAGTGCTCCCTTCAGGGCAGAGTCCGGGAGGCAGTAGCACCCTTCCACCCACTTTGTCCCGACAGCCAGCAGGTCAAATGATTTCCCCTCATAGAGGCCCTCTTCCCAGATTCTTGACTCGATCCGTTCAGTCGGGGCAACCCCTGTGGTTGTTCCTCCTCTCCGGATGAACGTATCAGCAATAAGATCAGCAATTGTCTTCACACCTGCTGCATGGAGGTCAACCCCCACCATCTCGGCAAGGTTCTGGTCAGGATCCAGATCAACCAGCAGAATTGGCGTCTGTTCAGTCTCTATGAAATATTTGGCCATCAATGCGGTAAAACTTGTTTTGCCAGTACCGCCCCGTCCCATTGTCACCAGTGTCTTCATTCTCCCTTTCACCTGCTTTTTGAAATATTTCTCTCTTCTCCCAATTCCAATTCTCTTCTCTCTCCGGGTATAACCGGAAAAAACTCTTCTCTTCCTGGAATAAAGAGTGCTGCTGTGTACTCCTCGATAAAATCCGTATCAACCAGAAGATCAATGTAGACCATCATCTGTGCAATACGTTCTGCCTCTCTTCGTTTATCAACAGAGATCAGTGCTGCATATGCCCCTTTCAGCGAGGTGTTGCCAACCGGGTGGATCACCGCATTCGGAAATGAGGGTATGATCCCAAATGCAACAGTATTCCCGATATCAACAAATGCTCCAAACGCCCCGGCAAGATGGATCTCCCTGATGTCCCATACGCTCAGCCGATATTTCTTCAGCAGGACACCAATACCGCCGGAGAGGGCAGCTTTTGAGTCCATGAAGTAGTCCATATCATCCTGGGTGATGACGATATCCCTGCCGGTTGCGCTCTCTTCTGCTCCGACGACAACATATTCAGCTCCCCCGGGACTCATGCGGACACGCGGATGGGTGGTAAATTTCCCCTTGAAATCCAGGATGCCCGCCTGAAACATCCCGGTAACCAGATCGATCAGTCCTGACCCGCAGATGCCCCGTGGGCGTGTACCTCCGATCACCCGGATCATCGCAAGGCCGGTACCTGGATCAATCCTGATCCGTTCAATTGCCCCCCGCATCGCCCGCATCCCGGAACTGATACCCGCTCCTTCAAATGCCGGTCCCGATGCACAGGATACCGATGCAATCCAGTCCCTGTTGCCGATGATGATCTCTCCGTTTGTTCCAAGATCTATGAAGAGCGAGATTTCAAAACTGCAATGGAGGCCGGAGATGAGAACTCCCCCAACAGCGTCGCCACCAACAAACCGGCTCACATTCGGGAGACAGTAGCAGTATGCCTCAGGATGTATCCTGATGCCGAGCCCGGCTGCTTTGCAGATGATCGGCGTTCGGAAAACAGCAGCATCTGCCAGCTCAAGATAGGCTGGATCAAGACCGGCAACCAGGTGTGTCATGACAGTATTGCCGCCGATACAGATCTCCAATACCTCCTCTCTCTGCACACCGGCAGATTCCGTCACACTGTCAATGACTGCATTGATGCTTTTTACGGCTGCCTCCTGGAGAACGAAAAGACCACCGTCCTTTCGTGTAAACCCAATCCTTGTGATCACCTCCTCTCCATAGGTGATCTGGGTATTCAAAGTGGTTGCTTCGGCAAGCACAATGTCTGTCTCAAGGTCAACAATTGCACAGGCAATGGTCGTCGTTCCGAGATCAAGGGCAAGGCCAAGGAGTGGTTTTCCCTCATCAGCTTCCATAAGATCGAGTATTTCCGGATACCCGTTTGTTCTGGTTATCACTGCCTCCATCCGGGTCTCCTGCCCGGTGATTGTTTCATATATGCGTACGGGAATCACCGGCCGTGGTCCGGTATACCCCACAAGCCGGATGGAAGGCTTTTGAAACGGCATCACGGGATCAGATCGGATCTCAAGTGGATACCTGACAACTGAAGGGTTGATCCCGCCGCAGTCACATTCTCCAAAGAGCCCGCAGAGGATCTGGGCATGTTCGACCCGGCTCTCAACAGGAATTGTGACTTCCATTGCTCCTGCAATGGTGATCTCACAGGCAAGCCGGTAACCGGCATCTCTCTCAGCAGGTGAAAGACGGCTCTTATGGGAGAGCTTCTGCTCAGTGTAGTCACCCGAATCGATGATCACCCGGCATTTTCCACACTCGCCTTTCCCTCCGCAGATGCTCTCGATCATTATTCCTGCGCACCGGAGGGCAGAAAGCAGGTTCGTTCCGACAGGAACCTGGGCGACCCTGTTCAATGGGTGGAAGATGACGGTTACTTCCTGCCTCATTATTCATCCTTTGGTGGCCAGCGTTCCTCAATGAAGCGTTTCAGACCGGAGGAGTCTTTTGGCCCGACCAGAACCCGCCACCCGCTTGCCTCCTCGGTCTCTCCGGAGAGGCGTGCTGCAAGGCCGGGGATGATCAGGACACGGTGATCAACGAGGCTTTCAGCATTGAACTCCTCTAAAGCCTCGGCCATGGATGCGGACGTGAGATACCTTCCCGCAACAGCACTCTCGACACTGATGCCGCTTGTATCAACAACAATCAGGTGGCAGTCAATATGTGCTGATTTGATGTCCGCCTCTACAGTGAAATAGGTGAGTGCATAATTTGTCGTGATCAGGAGCGGCGAATTTGTGTCGGGATTGCCAAATGTCCTGACACCTGGTTCGACAGAGACTGGTTTTCTTGGGTCTGTGTAGATGTTGAACCGCCATATCAATTGAGGAAGCAGTGTCCACCCTTCCATGCTGTGCATGATCAGAAGGTCAGCATACCGGGAGATGAGCATCGCCGCCATATAGGCCTCTTTCCACTGTACAACTTCAGGCGAGATCTCCTCGCCGGTCCATGCGGCAATCGGGGTTCCAAGAATAGGAAAACCTACAAGTTCGTCCCGCGAGATGCAGGCAGCCTTCCTGAGCAGGGTATGGTTTAGGATTGTATCGGCAAACCCTTCATCCGGAAATGTGCCGGGATCGAGCACCAGATCATCGATACCATATGCAGCAAGGGTTTTTACAAGCGATCTCAGCTGTCCTGGATCGCCTGGGGCCGATACCACAAGCGGTGCTTTGTACTCCAATGCAAGTGCTGCCATCTCCTGCCAGTTCAGGGTGTTTGCCGCAAAGATAAGTGGCCGGCAGTCATCTGCCTCACGGAGGCCCGCCTCCATCACCGCAGGGTTTTGGGAACAGAGGATGAAAGGCTTACCTGTTCTCTGTTTTGCTATCTGAACTGCCTTTTGGAAGCTTTGTGGATCATCTGTAACGGATCGTATCGCAACTGCGTCAAGGCGAAGTTCGCGGCCGATATATTCGTAGGAAAAACCCACAATTGCATCTATCCGCTCAACAATCTCTTCCTCAGACATGCTGTCTGCCAGATCGATTGCGATTGGGGTTTGGTTGTGGTAGGTGAAGTCATGCCGGTAGAGGACATGTTTTCCACCGATCGTAATCGCATCTTCACCTCTTCCAATTGTCACCGCCCTGACCGGAGGCGCTAGCAGCTCCCCAAGACTCTCCAGAAGATCTGCATACTCCTCCCTGAGAAGCGGCGGGCAGTCGGGGATCGTGAACTCCCCATTGACAAGCTTTGTTGCAAATGCCATGCAGTTTGCTTCGCCACATTCGCCGCAGTTGGTCTTTGGCAGGAGCCCATAGACATCAATTGGGCTTATCTCCTTGATGCTCTTCTTCTTCTGTTTCTGTACCATTCCACTATTCACCCCCTAGCATCGTGTCCTCACCCAGTCCGGTATGGGTGGTTGTTTTCGATCATTCTGAATCAGCCATTCCCTGATATCCTGCATTGTCCTCACCGCTGCCGGGTGCATCATCATGAAGATGTCAACACCTGCCAGAAGAAGCGTGAGTGCATTGATCGTCTCCCAGACCGGCCCACGGATCTCCCTTGGACTATAGATGGGATCCATTGTCAGCCATGCTTCCCTGGCAGCCCAGGCATTGGTGGACGCAGAGATGGTCGGGTGCTGCAGTTCTGAATCTCCCATCAGGGCAGCCTGCCGGGCACGCTCGTGGATGGTGAACGAGTATTCAAGACCATACCCGAGTGCAACAGTTGTGAGATCCATAACGATCTCTTCAGGGGGGAGATATTCATACAGCCGCCGGTTCAGCTCTTTCGCACTATTGAGTTCAAGTCCGGTAAAGGCAAGGAGCACATGGCCGTTATCGCGTGCAGCCACTGCAACAGATTCCAGTGTCTTTGCTTCAGCCATATCAAGGGTGACGGAGTTCAGGAGCAGCCGCTCGCCACTGGTTCGTTCAGCAACTTCTGTAAAGACTGCCGCATCCTTCTTCGGATCACCGCACCCGCCGATGATCAAAGGAACATCAACTGCCTGGAGCACCTCCTCAACCGTGTTTGCCGCCTCCTGTGGTGAGCGATCCTGGATGAGCGGATCCGTGCTCATCAGGTGCACCGTGACCAGATCAGATCCGAATTTCTCAACATTCATCCGTGCCCATTCTGCAGGATCGTCAAGGACATCAAGTACTGGTGCTTTCAGCGCTTTTGGGAGCGCGACATCCATATCAAAGACATCCATTGCAATTGCGGTACGGTTCTTTGGAAGATGATTGGGACTTGAGAAGGCCATGCTGGTCGATCCGCCGATTTTGATCGTTTTCCCCCTGGTACCTCCGTCTGCCTTTGTTGATCCGAGTGTCACCTCCCTGATAGCGCCTGGATAGCTCTCGTCTGGGGGGCTGAACCTCTCCTGGAAGAGTTCTGTTGGCCGGGTGGGAGGAGCTGGCATGGCCGGAATGTGTGGTCCACCTGAACCGGCCGGTATAAAGAGTTCAAGATCACCAATCTCCATTCTGAAGTTCTCAAACTCAACCTGCTCAACCCCTGAGAGGAGAGAGAGCAGCCGTTCGCCCAGTACGGTGTATCCGGTATTCTTCTCTTTATCTGTCATTATGAATCCCCCCTGCCTGGTTTCTTCGGCTGTACAGGCTGGATGATCACCCTGTCAGCATAGATCCGGGCATTTTTCAGAATGATCCTGAATCCTCCTGTGGTAATCGGGATCTCGCCAGCGGTCATCACCGGCGCCTCTTCCGGCTCTTCCTCCTCTTTAACCCATCGTGCGGTAACCGGATGGCTATGCGAGAGCAGAAACTCCTTTAGATCACCTATTGTCTGGACATCCTTCTCGGTTGCAATAGCCGGAGAGACGTCTTCGGGGATGTAGTCTTTGAGCCGATCCTTGATCTCAACTGGGATCCAGACGACAGCATCATACCCGCCATCAGCCTGGAGGAACTTCTCTGAGCGCATATATTCAATTGATATCCCATGGAACCCGTCGATCTGGCGGCCGCCTGCTGTTGAATCGGCCATAGTCGAGAAAGGCAGGCCGTTGACTGCCAGATCCGTAAAACCACGGTGGACAATACCATACCCTGCGACTTCGGGGATATAGAAGGCGATCGCCTCAAAACAGCCACAGGAGGTGTGGGGATAGCCAAACCCTGAATAGAGCTGGATCCTGCTCACCTCGCCCATCGACCGCGCCTGTGCGCTCTCATTGACGCCTGTATACTCGCCTGTCTCTGTATCAAGGCATTCCCCTTTCTCTATTGGGAAGATTGGGCCCTTGGGATCGATCCTGGCAGCAGCACGCCCGTCAAACCAGCTGATCGCCCCGCAGTTCGCATACCGCTGTGGCGTCACGACACAGACATGTGTCGGGGCAAACGACTGGCAGAGTGCGCACCCGTAGAAGACATCCACATCCTCATCAGACAGCCCGCGAGCCCGTGCATCACGGGCTTCATAGATAGCCAGAGCCTCATCATACCGTGCTTTGACCTCTTCTGGATCGGTGATGAAGGTGATCTGGATGTCCTCAATGATCGGCAGCTCGTTTCTGAAGAGCTCCTGCATTGCCATGCCTAAAAACCTGAACGAATCAAGCCCTTTTTGAAATGCCTTTTTTGAGAGCCGCATCCAGATGTCGTAGCGCTGGTTAAGGTGCATCAGCCCCTCGATATAGTTGCAGTACTCGTGGATCCGCCGCTCGATCACACCTTCCAGGTTCTCTTCAAGCTCAGGCCCGGCAATCTCAATGAGTATGCCAAAGGGGTGGCTCTTTCCCTCCTCAAGGTCAGGGATGTCTGGTCCGATGATATGAATTGATCCCGATTCGATCTCTCTTGCAGGTTTCAGCCTGACAAGCTCAAACTTCTCATCAACCTTAGGCCCCCCAAGCTCAATCTGCATATCATTTTTCCGAATCCTCTCTCCTTCATGAACCAGGCCGACATCAACTGGTATCTCTTCAAACATCCTTACTCCTCCTCCTTGTTGCCGATGATTGCTTCAAGGTTGATGATCCAGTTTTTGATAGAGATGTTCGAAAACGACCACCTGGCGTTCGGCTGGTAGACATTGTCAAGGCTGATCGTCTTCAGGGAGGGTGCAAAGTGCTTCAGGCCTGAGAGGATGGTAAAACCCATCTGGTAGGGAAGGCCGACAAAGATTGCGAGATCATGAGGGCCGTTGCCATCGACTCCCTGCCAGGCCGGGTCAGCAAGCCTGAATCCGGCATCCACAGCTGGCATCACCGCATCCGGCGTGAAGTCTCTCGCAAGAAATGCAGTATTTGTACTGCCGGTTGCAATCACTCTGATCTGAAACTGCCGGGCGAGCCTGATGACATAATCGATCAGCTTCTTCTCTTCGAGATCGATCTCGCTGGCAATGCTCCCGACAACAAAGACCGGCCGACTGGCCCGCCGGATCATCGCATCGGCAATCTCGGGCTTGGTGATGAGCGAAGCCTTCTTCGGGCCGGGGACTTCAGCTGTCAGCCAGCTCTCCTGGTTCATGATACCACCTCCTTCTTCCGGATAAGCGTTGGATCGGGTATCACCGTCTCTTTCCAGTCTTTCTCTTTGAGTATCGCGACAATATCCTCTTTCATGGTGATCGGGATGTCTGCTTCCATCCTGACGAACCGATGGATGTCTGCTGGCATCGATCCGAGGAGTCGGCGATGGAGATCGATGTAATGGGTCAGCTTCAGTGCCCGGCCCCGTGAGGTGTCGTTTGGCCGCATCGAGAGTTTTGCGATCATCACCATCGCCTCTTCTTTTGTCTCAACCGAGATGAAGAGGTGTTCGGGGACAGGGCCGACATAGATCCTCTCGTTTGTCCGTGCGTCCGTGACATACCAGTCTTCGTCACGATCTGCCCTGCCAAGCAGCATCCGCCGGTATTTCGTACCATGCGGCCCGACAATCACCGGAATGCCAAGGCGCCAGAATCCGGCTGCAATGGCTGCTGCCTTCTGGGACATCGCACCCCACGCAACACCGACTGCACCCACCCTGTTATGGACATAATCTGCGATCTCTTCGTAATTACCACGGAGGTTTCTCCGTGCGAAGATGGAGGCGATCTTGATTGCTGCACCTGCAATGTGGGAATTGGAGACGCAGGAGCCGACATTGACAATACCTCCTGCCTCAAAATTTCCAGGATATAATTCGTAGGGTGACTTCCCGTCTGCATCCCTGTACATGCCGATTGTCATCGCAGCACAGCCGGAAGTACAGATGATGAAACGGCGGTTGGCAAATTCCATTGCCATCTCTGCAAGGTCTTCGCCACCTGAGGGATAGTTGGCACACCCGACAAAGGCGACGATACCTGGGATCTCACCAAGCACGATAGGCCCTCCGACCTGCCGGATCTCAATATCCTGTATGGCTCCCCTGCCTGATCTGAGTTTATAGGATTCGTGTTCGAGCCTCTCCTCTGCTGTCAGGGTAATCAGGGAATGTATGTCGATATCCTCTGAACAGGCCTGCTCACACCGTATGCAACCGACACAGGCATCATACACCCCGGCGAGCATTGCTGAATCGCCACGTGCAAAGAGTTTCAGGGCATCGGGGATATGGAGATCATTTGGACAGGCTCTCCGGCACTCCCTGCACTGTGTACACTTCTTTGCCTCTTCCATTCCTTCTTTGAGGGTTAATTTCGCTTTCTTCTTCTTTCTCTTCTTCGGGGCGTTTATGGTTGCCGTCCTGACGGCTATCTCACCCACTTTTTCGGGATCCAGAATTAATGCCCCTTCCAATGTACCGCGTGTAAATTCATCGATGATATCGTCGACCGGGTCACCTGTTCTGTCCGGGAGGCCGAGACAGTTCTTCTCGCTTGTTGCAATGACTGGTATCTGCTGCACCCGTGCCTCATCAAAGACGTCTGTTCTGATACACTGCTCATCAACGACGATGATATCAGGTATGCCGCTTCTGATGTACCGTATCTGCCAGGAGATCGGCCCGACGATCTTTGCCCGTGCCGAGTACCGGGTCATGTCGATACCGGTGCAGCATATGCCTGCCACCTCCAGTTCACCTGTCAGGTCATGATCCTGCATATAGTCCATAATGCCAACTGACGGGACGACGTTGTGTCCGATGACCAGGATAACCGGTTTTGTCGTGTCAATCGAACCATAGCCGATCTCAACAAGTGGTGCATCAGGATCTGCTTTTGGGAGATCATATGCAGACACCTGTGCAATATCGGCAACCTCCATAGAGAGATGGTCGATCATGCCCGTGTGGAAGACCTTGGACTCAAGGTCAAGGGGATTACCCTCCTGGCCGGTATGGGTGCAGGCAAGAAGGGCGCCGATCTGCTGTTCAGCATAATCCAGGACCGCCTCAAGATCCCCGAGCGTCTCCGGCTTCATCCCGCAGACGAGCCTGGTGATCGGCGCCTCGACCTTGATGCTCAGGCCGCCGGGGTCGAGTTTCTTCTCATCTCCATACGTGTGAACCAGGTGTGTGACCATTTCACGGGCATGGTTCATATGGGTTGCAGCACCGATACATGCGGCTAATAGGACGATCCGCGACTGCTGCCCCGGCATGCTGATACCACATGCACCTTTTCTGTCACCTGTCAGGTCACACTTTCCATAGGTACAGAGACAGCAGAGGTCGCAGAGTGGCAGATAGAACGGCCTGTACCGGTTCAGGAGCGTGAGATCCCAGTTCCGGAGTGTGGTGAGCGATGGAAAGGGAGTCGGGCCCTGCGGCTCATCCCAGGTCTCCTGTGCCAGGCGCCCGACAGACATCCTGAGGTCTTTTATCTGGCCAAGTTCGGTTTCTAATTCCTTTATGCTGATATTGATCTCTTTTGTACCCATACTGTAACACCACCAGACATAGTCAACAGGGCTTTTTTTGCACGTCTCACATGAGAGAAGGGTATCTGACCTGTTTCCTGTTGAGTGAATACAGTATGGGGATAAAAATAGTTACTGATCGCGGACAGTGATTCTGGCATATCTCTGTCCTGTCAACTGTCTGAAGCCCTGATGTTACTGGCAGATGGCAGAATCATTCTGTGGATGCCTGATTATTCCGGTTCTGCTTCCTCTATGAGGCTTTCACGCTCCAGGAGTTTGAGATGGGCTTCTATTGTCCTTGTAAACAGCGGGCCGATAGTGTCTGCTGGCAGGCCGAGGATTGCTTTTGTTTTTGCTGCCACGTCATCCGGATCATCCAATCCTTCTTTTGCTGCTGCCTGCACGGCACTATGGACTGACTGGATGCAGGCAAGCCCCTGATCCATCCTTGCATATGCCATAAGCCCTTCCCTTGGCTCATCCCATGACTGAAAGAGTGCATTGACACCCTCAACCTCCTTCAGCCGTCCGATCGATTCAACTGATGCACCGGGGTCGTCATAGACGGGTGCTGCGCCCGGAACCGGCAAGGCATCGCCTGAGAAGAGAATCCCGGTCTCTTCCATAAACAGTGAAATGGAACCGGGTGAATGGCCGGGTGTGTGGATCACTGTCAGATCCGTCATACCGTCAAGGTTTTCATCCAGAACAAGGACTTCACCGTCGCTGAGGAGAGCATCAATTGTGACAGCCCCACTGATGAGCGACTCAAACCCGGGCACCGGCCGTTCACGGTTCTGGAGCTCCGGATCCTCAATCCATTCCAATTCGGCAGCATGTGCGGCGATTGTGCACCCGGTTGCCCTCTGGATTGCCCATGCTCCCCCCATATGATCGGGGTGTGAGTGGGTCAGGATAATCCGGCTGATCTCTTTTGGGGCGCGTCCCGAGGCCCTGATACTCTCAAATATATCTGTGCTGCATCCGGCAACCCCTGTGTCAATCAGGGTGATCGTCTCACCATAGATGAGAAAACAGGAGACGAAACGATCAAGGGTGACTCCCGGTGCAACCGGTATGGTATAGTTGAGCCTGAGTGCATGAACGGAAGGTGCAACTGACATGGTAATTCCTTCTCATTGGGTTTTGGGGCAGAAGTGATATAAAAAGTACGGGGGTCGTCAGGGTGCTCCGGGTCTCTACGGTACTTAGAATCTGACCTTTGGGGCTTCTTCTTCCCTGAGATTGTACTTCATTGTCCAAGAGATACGCCTCACCATGCGGGAATTGAAAAAGGCCCATTTCAGCTCCTCATAGTTTTATATGATCTGTTGTGGTGATAAAATTGTGAGGAAAGAAATACTGAACCTGGGAACTGCCTTTTTTTATCATTACTGCAGAAAGCTGTAAATTGAACCCTGGTGCTGGCGCCGGAACTCCCGGTAGCAACGTGGTTTACCTGCCATGGTGCCAAAAAAAGGTAGCGGAGGATGGAAATGGATCAGTACGCAACGTCAGGACCAAAGATCAGTCCGTCCTGGAATCCATCCTGGTACCCGATGAAATATCCTGCATCCACACCAAAGATGTAGCCACCAACTGAAGCAAGAATTACGATAATAACCATCAGAATTACCATAATCAGGGTTTGGTGCTTTTCGATTACATCAGCCATTGTCATCAGGAGCACCTACTATCTTATGCTATATAATAGTTTCTCGCAATGCTACCTGGCGTTGCTGCTCCTGTGCAATATTGTTATAACTTTTTATAAAAATAGTTGTAGATTTTTATTTTTATAAATACTCCCGGGCGGAGTCGAACCGCCGTCGCCGGATCCAAAGTCCTGCATGATTGACCGCTACACTACGGGAGTAAGAAGATTCTCCAGTATATTTGTGTCAGGGGAATATAGGGATTTGGGAGGTATTCCGTATTGTTCTTCTCAGAAATCCCGGTTGGAGATCAGATCGGGTTATTTACAACACTTGCGTTTGCTTTATGTTGCATGGTGCTGTATGGAGGATACCTATTCGTATGGAATACCCGCTCTGGTGAAGCCATGAAGACGACGATCTATACCTTTACCGGCACTGGAAACACCCTCTCGGTTGTCCAAAACCTTGCATCAGCACTTGGTCAGACAGTTATTGCTCCTATTCCGGGAGCCGGGGGAGATACCGATTCCTCGCCAGATCTGACGTCTGCTGATGCAATTGGAATTGCATTTCCGGTTCATTTCATGGATATGCCAGAAATCGTCCGGGAATGGGTGGAATCTCTCACTATCAGCGGCAATCCCTACATCTTCGGCATCGCCACATGCGGGGGAAGTGCGGGAGGCGCATTATATAATCTTGATATGCTCCTGAAGGCAAAAGGGCTCCATCTCTCATCAGGTTTTGTCTTCACCATGCCAGAGAACTTCAATGGACCCATAAACCTGATGGAATCCCTGGACGAGGTCGAAAAGAGACTCGCATCTGCCGGGGAGCGGATACCTGAGGTTGCAGCGGTGATCCGGGAAAAGCAGGAGTTGCCGCCTGAGGGGTCGGATTCCCTTCCCTTCAGGATTGCAGGGCCGGTTGTCCGCTTCCTCCTGACAGAACTCTATCCGACAAAGAGACGGTTTCATGCAACAGAGGCCTGTAACCGGTGCGGACTATGCAGCCGGATCTGTCCGACAAAAAACATCACCATCACCGGGAGTGCCGTCTCCTGGGGGAGTGCCTGCACCCTCTGTTATGCCTGCATCCACTGGTGCCCGGAGGAGGCAGTTGAGATCGGGAACAGGACAAAGGGAAAACGGCGGTACACGCACCCGGATGTGACGGTTGCTGATATGGTGGCGCAGCGGGGAGGGTAAGCATCCTCTCTCAAACACCAGTCCACTCTTAAAAAAATATAAAAAAAATACCGGGATCACGTGTCCCTGTATTTCTATTGCGGTTCTGCTACTGTTCAATCTCTTTAATCGCCGCTTCAGTCTTCCCGGCAAGCTCATGCTTTCCTTCAAGCTCAGCAACCCGCCTGATCGCCTCGAGGCGGTGGACGGCGTCCTCAAGGAATGAGAGAATATCGGCTGGGAAGAGATCTATTCCGTATTCATCAAGGAGATGGGCATGAATCTCCCGGTGATCAAGCCCCATCATCCTGAGTTCGATGAGTACCAGGACGAACTTCTGCTCAGGACACCCGCAGAGGGGGTTTCCCCTGCACCGGCAGTCAAGAAAGTCCTTCTGGAACCTGAGGAGCTGATCACGGAGCGTAGCGTCGAGATTTTCGTAATTGAGGGATCCGGCAATCGCCTCGAGATTGGCACCATGAAATGCAAAATCGGGGAGGCGATATCCGGCAATCCGCTGGATCTTCCTGCTGGAACGGAGACGGGCCTTTCCTGCGATCACTTATGCTTCTCCGGGTTCCTCATCGAATTTCTTGAGGGACTTCATCGCCTCGCCCATCTTCTCGACAGCAACAAGCCACTCATCAAAGATTGTTGGATCATCTGTATCCTTCACATACCTGGCACAGCAGGTAGCACCATTGATCACAGCAGATCCGATCACAGCAGCAATCCTGAGTGCTTCTTCAGGGTCGTCATCGACTGCCTTCTTCCCTTCCTTCACAAGCGCCTTGATATCCGCCTCGGTCTCGCCTGCAAGGAAATTATGGCAAGAGGCAAAGACCACCATCATCGCAACCTGCACGGATCCGACAATCTCGCCAAGTTCTCCTTCCGGCACCTCACCGAGCACAATCTCTTCGACTTCGGCGAGTTTCTGCATCGCATCCTCATGGCTGATCCGTTCGTTTTGCCAGAGCTTGATGATCTTCAAGACAGCGATGGTGATATCCTCGCTGAAGTTCTCAAGCAACCGGAAGCCTTCCGGCATCTCATCACCGCCACTCCCTTCGAAATCTGCTTCTGAAAGTGTTGTCAGCCAGTTGTCCCAGCGTTCCTGATTATAGAAGATATAGAAGAGTTTCATCGGCTCTTCCTTTTTAGCTGTACTTTTCTTCCGCGCCATTTCATGTACCATCTCACCTGAGTGTTAAAGAGGTTACCGCTCTCCTCTTCTGTGATGACTGCAAATGAATAGTCATGCAGCAGACGGTTATGGTGCGGTATGGCGAGCTCTTCTTAAAGAGCGAACCTGTTATGCAGCATTATATCAGGATACTCAGGCGCAACCTGGGCAGGGCCCTTGAAGCAGCAGAGATCCCCCATTCAATCGAAGAGCACAGGGGGAGGCTCTTTATCAATACCGATGACCCTGATCGCGCCGCAGCCGCTGCCCTGCTCTTTGGTGTCGTCTCAACCTCCATCGCATACCGCTGTGAACCAACCCCTGCATCTCTTGCAGAGGCAGCAGTCCGCTGTGTGGCAGAATCCGGAAGACGAAAAGGAACATTTGCTGTCCGTGCAAGGAGAGAAGGGGTATCCGGGTTCACCAGCCAGGAACTCGGTGCAACAATCGGATCAGCCATCATTCAGCACTTCCCGGATCTGACCGTCGATCTCACAAACCCGGAGTACGAGGTCTTTGTCGAGGCACGAAAGTACGGCGGTTTTGTTACTGATCGGTTCTTTCAGGGTCCAGGCGGCCTTCCCCTCGGTACCCAGGGAAAAGCCGTCTGCCTCCTCTCAGCCGGGATCGACTCACCTGTTGCCGCCTGGCTCATGATGCGGCGTGGAACTGAGATCGTCTTCCTTCACATGGATGGCGGCCGGTATGCAGGAGCAGATACAAAAACTGATTCGAGAAAGCACGCAGCAGCCCTCTCCCGGCATTGTATGGGAATGCCGCTTTCTCTGATCGAGGTTCCGATGGGGCCGTTCTTTGAGGCCCTTGCAACCCTCCCGGATCCACGGTTTACGTGTCTCCTCTGTAAACGGTTCATGCTCCGTATCGCAGAGCGGATCGGATCGGCAGAAGGATGCATGGCAATTGTCAATGGCGACAACCTCGGCCAGGTGGCATCCCAGACGCTCCAGAATCTTTCTGTTGTTTCGCCTGCTGCCACACTCCCCATCCTCCGGCCGTTACTCACCTACGACAAGGTGGAGGTGATTGAACTGGCACGATCCATTCGGACGTATATTGAAAGACCAGGTGATCACGCCTGCCTGGCTGTCCCAAAGAAACCTGCCACCCATGCAACCAACGCTGAGGTCGAAGAGCTGGAGGCAACTCTCCCGCTTCAGGATCTGATTAAAAAAGCAGTAGCCGGAGCAGCCAGGATAACTGCCCTCTCTGGCTCAATCATTGACGGTTAGCCCGTTTTCTGCTGCAATAGAGGTAAAGACCTCTGCGGTATACTCTGCCTGGACTCTCGACATTCCGTAGGTATTGAATTTCCAGACCTTTGTCGCACCGGGGATCACCCCGCTTATCCCTCTCTTTGCAAGTGCACTCGAGAGGAAGAATCCCCGTTTCTTGTGTGTTGCTGCAACCCGGTCAAAGGATTCGCGTGTATCAATTCTGGTCAGGGTATGCCTTCTGGGCATCTCGGAGAGGATTGTTGTCCCCTCAATTGAGCAGAGTGCATCGATAATGATCCCGGCATTCTCCAGTTCCCGATCAAATGCAGAAACCCGCTCCTTCACATGGGGAAACGATGCCATCATTCCCATCAGGGTGACGCCCATCAGGGTGCAGCCCATCATCGAGACCTCCTTGATTCCAAAGGTCCTGCCGGTCAGGTCTCCCTTCACAGCGGTTGTTGCAAAGATGCGGTCAGCATACTCTTCGGTTGTTGCGACAAGCCCGGATGGTGCCGGTGCTGCCATCGATTTATGGCCGGATCCGATGACAAAATCGACACCGAGGTCTTTCCCACTGACAGGAAGGATGCCGACGGTATAGGCTCCGTTATAGAGCACCGGGATATCATAGCTGTGTGCGACCTCTGCGATCCCTTTCACCTCGTGATGATTGCCAAACTGGTAGTCCACCCCCTCGACAAAGAGCAGTGCCGGTCTCCTGCCGTCAGTTCTGATCACCTTCTCGATTGTTTCTGCTGTGGCATTGGCGGTGATCTGGTTTTTTGGATTTTTTGGGATCTCACGGGGAACTCCCCCAACCGACTCAACAGCCATAAACTCGGTATAGTGGGAGAGCGAGGTGAGGATCACGGGATCGCCCTTCTGCACCATCCCCTGGCAGACCGCCTGGAAGCCCCGGCGGGCTCCAGGTACAACCCGGCAGGTATCCATTGAGAGCCAGGAAGCGAGATCGGCATGGAAATCTGCAATAGCTGGCTTTTTGATATAATCAAGCCTGAACGGCTTTCTGCAGTTATCACAGACCGAGTATCCGTCGCCGTAGGCGATCACCGCTTTCATCGCATCAGCAGTGAGCCGCCCGCCAACCTGGATTGGGTCAATGTTAATCGTCATCTCGTCGTTTTGCCGGACATCGATATCGCCTGCACACCGCATACTCAGATCAGCTCCTCTTCCAGTATATCGACCTGGCGCCGCACGCTCTTCAGCAGCTTTTCTGCTTTCTGCTTCTCTTCAGCACTCAGCTGGTGGAATGGTGCCGTTTCCCGGAGCATCATCCTGATATCAGTCAGGAGGAAGAGTGACTGAAAGAGTGCATCAGTTGCACGTTGTGACATGGTACTGGATCATTATGCTGCCTTCCCTTTTACTTTCACCCTCCATTCCCAGCACTTAATTCTCTCTGAGTAGAAGATACGATCAATGAAGATCATCCACATCGCCGATACCCATCTTGGCGTCACCGCCTTCTCCCGGATCGATCCAAAGACCGGTATGAACCTCAGGGAGAAGCAGATTTACGACAATTTTCTCTCATCTATTGAGGAGATCTGTAGAATCAGGCCGGATGCACTTCTCCATGCAGGAGATCTCTTTGACTCTGTGAAGCCGAGGACACAGGCTTATGTCACTGCATTCGAGGCGCTGGAACGCCTCACAGATGCCGGCATCCCCCTGATCATGATCGCAGGCAACCACAGCATCCCAAAGACCAGGTACACCCGCGCGCCCTTCTCCCTCTTTGAGTACCATCCCGGCACGATCCATATGGCGTATAGTCTCCGGTACGAATCATTTGAGTGCGGGGATACAATCTTCCACCTGATACCAAACATGCTCAACCCCGATCAATACCGTGAGGCATACAATGACGTTGAGCGCTCAAAGTCACACAACAATGTCCTGGTCACTCACGGGCTTGCGAGCAGTATCACCGACAGGCGGCTGGCAACGGTTGCAGAACACGAGATCGACGCGACCATGACGACCGCCGACTTCGACTACATCGCCCTTGGCCACTACCATAGCCAGAGCCAGGTGGGGCCGCATGCCTGGTACTCGGGGTCGCTTGAGCACCTGACCTACGGCGAGATGTATGAAACAAAGGGGGGTCTCACTGTCGATACGGCACGCAGGACAGTCGAACCTCTCCCTCTCCCAAAGACCCCGATGATCGATCTCGGCTCGCTGCAAGCGGACGATCTGACCGCGAGTGAGATTATTAGCGAGATCGAAGCACGGATAGAAGCTATATCCTCACATACGCCCCCGATGGCACAGATCACCCTTGAGGGGATCAGGAAAGAGACGGGACGTGCCATAGCAGGCCGGGAGATGGCGCGGATCCGTGAACAGGTGCTTGACCTCCGGATCAAATCCATATCTCCCGACGAGATCGTGATGGAACGGAGTCATACCGATTCCGCATTCAATATCCAGAAAGAATTTTCAGTCTTCGTGAAAGGCCAGGGGCTCCCGGAGAAGACCGAGTCATTCATTCTTGAGAAGGGATCTGCGATCCTCTCCTCGATTGTAGAGGAGGCGGATACCGAATGATCCCCGAATCCATGACCCTGAAGAACTTCAAGCGGTACCGTCACCAGACCTTCACCTTCAAAGATGGTATCACTGCGATTGTCGGGAGCAATGGTTCGGGGAAGAGTACGATCATGGAGGCGATCGTCTTTGCCCTGTATGGGATCTCAGGCTCGGGGATCGATGCTGAGTATGTGGTCAGTGCCGCTGCCGGGCCAAAAGAGAGATGCGAGGTCAGGCTCTCCTTCCAGACAGGCGGGGAATACTATACGATCGTCCGGTCTTTCCGGAAAGGCCAGACGACACACCATGATGCGCAGCTCAATTTCGGGGATGGGAGGCTGATTGCAACCGGGGTCAGCCCTGTGAGGGAGGCGGTGCAGCAGATCCTGAGGATGGGGCCCGCTGACTTCAGGACCACCATCTATGCCCCGCAGCGGGATCTGCTCGCCCTCCTGGATAAGAACCCGGTCGAACGGAAACGCTGGTTCATGCGGGCCCTTGGAATTGAACGGATCCGTGATACATCCTGGGAGATGATACGCTCAGAGATCAGGGGACTGGAGGATCGGATCACCACCCTCTCGGGGAGGCTTGCAGAGATCGACTCCGACCGCCTGAAGGTCGCTGACCAGGAGGAGGAGCAGAAGGAGAAGCAGTATACGGGAGCCCTTGCTGATGCAACCGCCACACTTGAGGCGATCCAGCTGGCTGAGACAGAGAACACGGCCAGAAGAGAGGTGCTCCAGCAGACGATGCAGGAGCTCTCCGCCCTCTCCTCAGAGAAAGCGGGACGGCAGGATGCCCTTCTGAAACTTGCCCGCCAGCTTGATGCCGCTGAAACTGAACTCGTCTCTCTCCGGGAGGATCGTCTGCACTTTGAAGCTTCACAGGTGCAGGAAGCCCGCTATGAGGAGATCAAAGCCCATGCCCTTGCACTTCGCGCAGCACGGGAGGCGCATATGGATGCCACAAACCGCCTCCGTGAAGCCGGTGCACGCCATGCCGAGCTCTCCCGCTCGCGTGCACGGCTTCTTGAGCAGCTCTCACGTGCCAGGGATGCAGAAGCAACAGTACAACGCCTTGCCCATATACCAGGAGAGCGTGAGAATCTCCTTACCAGGCGGCGCTCGCTGCAGGCGGCGCAGGAGGACTATTATCGCCTGGGAAAGGAGCTTGCATCTCTTGAATCTGAGATCCGGGTGCTGAAGGATCAGGTGCAGGCGCTGATGAGTGAACGGGAGACGCTTGCGGCGCTTGAAGCTGAATGTAGCCGTATCAATAAGGAGATCGAATCCAAAAACGGAGTTCTGGCACTATCAGAGCGATTCTTTGAGGTGGAACGGCTGATGAAGGAATGCCGTCTCTACAGGGATCAGATCCGAGAGATCGAGGCGGATATCCACTCATTGCGTGAACACGCCGCCCCTCTCATCCAGGAGGTTGCGATCAGGGAGAAAATAGCCGGGGAACTATCTGATGCCAGGAGTGCTGCTGAACAGATCCGGGGCGGGATTGCCACTCTCAGATCCAAAATTGCCCATTCTGAAACCTCGAAACAGGAGGCCGGGCGTCACCTGAGTGAACTTGACGCTGCAGGGGAGGAGAGCGGCTGCCCGACCTGCGGCCATCCTCTCCAGGATCGCTACCTTGAAGCACGCACCCGCCTCCTCGATCAGATTGCCGCCTTCGAAGCAGATACCGAATCCGGGAGAATGAGGCTTGCCTCATGTGAACTCCGGATCAGGGAGATGGATGCTGCGATCAGAGAGAAGGAAGATCAGATTGCACGATGCGTGGAGGCAGAACGCAACCTCGCCGGGATCGAGGCGCGGATACATGAGCGGACAAACGAGAAGGAACGCCTCGCCTCGATCGTTTGTGAGAAGGAGGATGCAATCAGGAGGCTGGATGTGCCGGATATCAGCCATGAAGAAATGATCCGGCAGGTAGAGGAATTCCAGGCACTCACCAGGAAGCGAGATGAGATTGCAGGTGCACTCAGGCGGGTATCCGGGATAGAAAAAGAACAGAAGTCGCTTGCCAGCCGTGCCGAAGGGCTCTTCCAGCGGATGGACGAGGTGTCTGCACGCCGGGAAGAATCAGCGTACTCTGAGGACGTGCTCAGGGAGATCGATTCTGCTCTTCAGGCACTCGAACCACTCTATGAGGAGTACCGGGAAGCTCTGGTTGCTGCACGGGAGCGGGAGGCAGTTGAAGAGGCTATCAGGGTCGAGACCGAAGAGATCACCCGTATGGAACAGCATTCTGCAGAATTAAAGGCTGAGATCGACAGGATAGGCTTTGATGAGGCGGCCTTTCAGAATGCAGAGGAAGAACTGGCACTGGCAGCAGAAAACCATGACCGTTACCTCTCCCTGAAAGGAAAGGTTGAGCGGATTCCTTTTATCGAAGCCGATATCTTGCGGTTAACAGAGGAAAAGAACAGTGAGGAGGCGATGCTGGCTGGAATCGAAGAGAAGATTGCCGGGTACGGGTATATCGAAGAGGAGCTTGATGCAACCAGGCAGGAAGCCGAATCGCTCCATGAACAGAAGAAAAAATCCGATGCCAGGATACGCGAGATCACCGGCCTCCTCGGCAGTGTCCGGGAGAGGCGTGGCCAGATAGCCGGGTCTCTCAGAAATGCGGCAGCATATGAGAAGGAGCAGGCACAGCTCCTCTCTGAGAAGACGCTTCTTGAAACAACAGGAACCGTCATGAAACAGTTTGCCGAGCACTTAATCGGATCTGTGCGGGCGCGGATCGAAGGCGAGGTGGGCGAGATCCTCTCTCTCATCACTGATGGTCGCTATGAGCATGTTACTGTCGATTCGGACTTCTCCATCAGGGTGCATGAAGCGGGTGAGGATTATCCGGCATCACGGTTCTCTGGTGGAGAGCAGGATGATATCGCAGTCGCCCTCAGGATAGCCCTCTCGCGCCATATTGCGGCAACCCATCGCATCAGGGACGCAACGGTGCTCATCTTTGATGAGATCTTTGGGAGCCAGGATGAAGAGCGGCGCAGGAACCTGATCCGCGCACTGAGAAAACAGGAGCCTTATTTCCCGCAGATTCTCCTGATATCCCATATCGAGGGGGTGCAGGAGGAATGCCAGACGGTAATCCGGGTGGAGGAGCAGCCTGATCTCACCAGTATTGCAATCGAGGTTGATCAATGAAAGGAACATATGTCCAGGATCTTATCCGGGTGGTTGCGGATATCAAACAGAGGAGATGTAATCTCAGCCCGACCGGTTTTATCGCAGAGCAGGGTATCGGATCAGATGATTATGTGCGGATTGTGCCGGCTGACGATCGTGCCATCACCGCAGTTGACGGGAGCAATGCCACCGTCTACTCCACCCCGTTCTTTACACTTGATGTATTCCGGGGTGCCGTCACCGGGTATGCCCGACAGGAGCGGGTGATGCTCAGGCAGACACCGCTTCGGATCTTTCGGATTGGTGATGGCCAGGACGAGGACTATGCCGACGTCCACAGGGATTATTTTGGATGCGAACCCGCTGTTCCTCTTGATATGGGTGATACCCTGGCAGCAGAGGCCGCGTTTCGCGATACCATCGAGTACGGCCTTGCCATGGCTGCCGCACGGGAAGCCTCACCCGGGACCCTTCTCCTCCTTGATGGCGCCCTCTATGCCGAACATCCCTCACATGCCCCGATCCTTGATGCCATCACCGATACCTGCCGGGAACGCGGTCTCCTTCTTGCGGCTGTGACAAAGAATGCTGGCGCAACCTGGGATGGGAAGCAGCCTCTTGTCCCGGCTGCAGTGAAGGGTGCTGCAACACTTGGGATCCAGCCACCCTGGTACCTGAAGGTGAAGGAGGGCTATGTTGCCTGTCTCCATTCCAGCTCTGCCCGTGGGTTCCTGGTCACGGTGCCGGATGCCTATGGCGACGAGGAGGTCTCGGCTGTCTGTTCAGCACTCTCATCCTATGCCGGAGACGGGCGTGTTGTCGGATACCCCTATCCCCTGATGGATGCCCACCGGTATGCGGTGATCAGACATGATCTGGTGCGGCATGTCCGAAATGACATCATCGCCGGCTGTGCAACCCAGTCGATCAACTACCTGGATTATGAAGATATTCTTGGAGATTATCATGACGAACTTAATCGATACTAATACACCCGATGCAGCTAAATTCCGGCTTATCGGCCAGACCCATGCAAGCTACCGGTGTGCTGTTCCCTATACAAGCGAGATCTTTCTTGGTGATCTCCTGGCAATCATTGATGAGGAGAAGCAGTTCACGTTCTATGCCAAAGTGACCGGTATACAGCATTCAAGCAATTTTGCGGATGCAAACTGGGATACACGGCCGCACACCACCCACTTTTACAACCTTGGCGAGGATGTCTTCCTCATGCTTGAGGCAACTCCGCTTGGATATCTTGATGCCGCCGGGAACTTCCGACGCCCAAAGACAGTGCCAACCAAGTTCTCTCATGTCAGGATTGCCAGGGAAGATGATTTTGCCTTTCTTGATGCGTATATGGGCACAATCGGGGTCGGGCTTGTCAGGAACGGAACCGGCACAGTCAGAACCGCAAACGTTGGTCTCCACCCCCATGATCTCAACCAGCATATGGGTGTCTTTGCAACGACCGGGATGGGCAAGAGCAACTTTATGAAGGTCTTTTCCGCCTCATGCATGAAAGAGCAGCCCTTTGGGCTTTTAATGGTCGATCCTCATGGGGAATATCTCAAGGGGCGCCCATCACCCGATGGCAGCCAGAACCCGGGGCTTCTCCACTACAAGGACGGGGCTGATGGTCTTGCGGTCTTCTCAACCCGCGATGAGAAGACGATCCTGCGGTATGGTGCATCCACCCTGAGCATCGCCTATGATGATTTTCGCCCCGCAGATCTCTATCCAATCTTTGAGTTTACCGAACCACAGGTAGAGATCCTTGAGACAATTGGCGATATCACCGGATCAGAGATGATCGATTTCTTCCAGGAGACCGATTTCACTGAGGACTGGCACAAAAAATACACCGGATCAAATCCGGGGCTGGCCCGCAGGCTGAAAGAGTTCCATGAACTGTCGCTCCGGTCGGTGAAGCGGAAACTTGAGATCCTGACACGGCAGAACTCTTTCTTCCGGAGGTCGGGATCTTCAGTGAATGCCATCAGGGCAGCCCTCAGTGACAGGAAAGTGGTTTTAATTGATATACCGGGGATGCGGGAACAGTCCGAGCTCTTTATCCTCTCACTTCTGACCCGGATTTTTCTCAATGAACGGAGAAACAGCGGCTTTGGAAGTGATGATCAGCACCAGTCCGGACAGGTCCTGATTGCCATTGAGGAGGCACAGCGTGTCCTTGGTCCTGGTCGCGGAACAGCGGTATTTCGTGAATGTGCAATGGAGGGGAGAAAATTCGGGATAGGCCTCTGTGTGATCACCCAGCAGCCGAAGAATATTGATCCCAGGATACTTGCCCAGATCAACACCTATGTGGTTCTCGGTCTCTCTGACCGTGGTGACAGGCAAATGATTGCCTCAAGTGCAAAACAGGATTTATCCCCCCTTGATGGGGAGATCCAGACACTTGAACGGGGAGAAGCGGTGATCAGCACCCTCTCGGTTCCGTTCCCGATCAGCTGTCGGATCCATCCTTTTGACCGGTATATCAAGGAACCGTCAATGAAGAAGAATGATTCTCTCAGGAAAGGTTTGGAGAAGAGTTTTTAATTTTCTTTCTTCTTTTTCTCTTTTCTTCCACTCTCAGCAGACGTCTTGACTGTCTTTTTTCTGATAGAGACACAGTTGATGACCGGGTCTCCGGAGATGACATATCGTTTCATCACCTGGCCGAGAACCTCGACGACATCATCCTTGTTGATGTCTTCTTCGGGAGATGTGAACATCTTGACAGATACTTCACCGGTCCGATCTCCAATCAAAAACTGGGGTCTGTTTAAGAACTTGAAATAGACCCGCTCAACGACACCCTCATACCTGACAGGCTTGCTCATCAGCCCTTCATTGATCTCATTTGCCCGCACCTTCCGTGCCTCTGCCTCATAGACAGGCCTGAGGTTCTGGTACTGGCTCTGGCTCATGTAGTTCATGGCAAGCGGAATGGTCAGGATGAGCAGCAGTGTCGGGATGCCCCAGAGGAGCATTGTCCAGTCTCTGGTTGTGTAAAATGAGAAAAAGAAGATCGCGGTGAAGAAGAGGAATGCGCCCAGATGGACGATCGTCAGCCTCACCGTAATATTCCCAATCTTCATGGATTTACGCTTCCGTTCTTTACTTTAATGCTGCCATCTCTTTGCGGAATGCAATCCAGTAGATGACACCAACGAAGAGCAATCCTCCGACGATGTTGCCTATGGTAACCATGATGACGTTGTTTGTCCACATGGTGACCCAATTAAGTTCTATGGCATTATTTGCATAGATAGCCATCTGCTCAGGGGTCGCATACGCCTGGGTGAAGATAGCCGCCGGAAGGAAGTAGATGTTGGCGATACTGTGCTCGAGTCCGCTCGAAACGAATGCCATGATTGGGAACCAGATACCTGCAATCTTGCCGATGGCGTCATCAGCACAGATACCAAGCAGCACTGCAAGGTTGACAAGCCAGTTACAGCCGACAGCCTTCCAGAAGAGATCCCATTGAACCATTGCTACAAGCGGATAATTCACCTTCGCCCAACCTATAGCAATCGCTCGTTCACCAAATACCGTCACCGTACCTACACCCGCAGCATCAAAGGCTGTCAGGGGGCCCATTGCCATAAGGTACGCATACAGTATCGATCCGATGACGTTTCCGATATAGACCCATACCCAGAGGTTCAGGACACTTGCCCAGCTGATCTTATGGATAAAAGCAGCCATTGGGGCAAGCATCGCGTCTCCGGTAAACAGTTCAGCACCGGTCATGACGGTGATAATAAGACCGACAGGGAACACAGCTCCCATAATAAGCTGTCCAAACCCTGGACTTATGGCTTCGTGAACACCTGTACTGCACACAGTTGCAAGGCCACCACCCATGGCGATGTATGCACCGGACATGAATCCTCGAAGGAGCATGTTCCAGTATGGCAAGCCTGCTTTATACTTGCCTGCATCTCCTGCCTTGGCAACTATCTGCACTGGAGGATGAAATACCATATTTCTACACACCTCTTTTCTAAAATCCCACCTATCACCGGAAAGTATTCAGTAACTTCGGCATAGGCATAATTGATGATTTAAATGAAGGACTTATTAATAGATTTCTAAATGTTCCTCAAAAAACCGGCCTGCCGGAGTTTGCAGGATGGTAGGGTAGGGTTAAGTATATATTGGGTTAATTGACCAATTAAAAAAGGTAACTATTATGTTTATATTCACCAATTTCAATGGCCCGTATTTCGCGGGATCAACACTTCCAATTCAACTGCCGGATACTTGCGCGCAGAAAATCCCGGATCCAGGTGGACTGCTTCTCCCCCACCCGCCCCTTCAGATAGTTGAGGTGATGAGCCCTTGGTAAAACGTATCCTCGCACCACCGTTTCTCACGGAGATGATCACTTCAATCATCACACTCTTTGATGGCGTCGTCTTCTCCTCGGCAGGTTCGCACTGCAGGATATGCGGTGCATCCCTCAAAAAGCATGATCAGAAAAAGAAACAGTTTGCCACGCTGATTGTGGATGGGAACAAAGAGACTGTTTTCGTCAGTGTTGTTCGCTACCGGTGTCCGGACTGTGGGAAACTCTGGTATGCTGATGAGCCGTTTTACAAAGGTACCCGCCACGGAATACCTGTTGTTGACCTTGCGCTTGCACTCTCTGAAAAATATCCCTACCATCATACTGAAAAAAGGATCGCCGCCCTTGGCATCTCTCTGGACCGGGGCACAGTCCGGCGCTATGCACTGATGCGTGATCTGCTTCCCCGGCCTGAACTCACTGATATGTACGGGATGCGGCTCCCGATCCGGTTTATGTCACTCTCCGGGCTCGTCGCCCAGGGGAGAGCCATCGAAGGGGCAGAACTGCTCGCTGCCCTTGGCCTCCCACCCACAGACCGGGCATCTCTTCGTACCCCGCCGTCTGTAGAAGAGGAACGGGATGAAGAGGAGTAGAAAGAAGAGCGGATACCCAAGTATAAACGAGAGTACGGTGATTGCAAGTGATCCGGCAAGAAGCACAGCCGGTATCAGAAACCGTCTCGTATCGCCACCTCCCTGACAGCATATGCGGGGAGTGCTTCAGCAGATGATCCAGGCTCCTGGTTGAGGTTGATCCCGCCAAAGGTCTGGTGAATCAGTTCTGCCCCGATTCCTGCTGCAAGCACAGGCTTTGATCCAAACCGCTCAAGCGACTTCCGGAAGAGGGTTTTCTCAGCCTCCCAGAATGCTTCTGCTATCGCAACAGCACCCTGCTCCCCGATCTCGTCTGTATCTGCGCAGACGGATCGGGCAAGTCTCGCAAGGCTCAGCTCCCTGGTTGCCTCTTTTCCATCAGGTGCAGGCACGGTATATTCCCGTGGAGTGATATGGCCAAGCACAAGATGGGCATCTGCTGCCTGCGCAAAATACTCAGTCGAGAGCGGGGTCTCCTCGCCTGCGATAGTGACTGCTTGGAGAAGCGATGCAACCGGTGTTCTCAGCATGCCGCAGTAGACGAGCATTCCTGCTCGCAGCCGGGAGAGATCGGTACGGCCGGGCAGCTCTCTAAAGGGGGAGAGCGGAACGATATCTGCAGTGGTGCTCCCAAAATCAAGGAGAATACCGTCAGGATAGTGGTCCTTGAGGAAATCGGCTGATGCAAGCCAGTTCGCGGCTGCAAGCTGCGGGACGGGTTCGGTATGGAACCTTCCATCTGTTCCATAGAATCGGGCATCAGGCAGAACGTCCAGAACTGCATCAACGATGAACCGGATCCCCTCAGCCTTGGAATAAAAGCAGTCAGCGAGCTCTCCGCTCATCACCACTGCAGCCTCCCCTTCAATGCCTGAAAGCATCTCACCAATTGGAGCCTCTTTCCAGAGAGGGCAGTACCGGATGATGACCTCATCGTCTGTGACAATCTTTGTGTTTGCTCCTCCGATGTCTATGCCTATCATTGCCTGGTCATCCCTCCACGTGTGTCGAAGGCAACTGATCCATTCAGGTGCACCGGGGGAAGCCTGACACCTTCTGAGGCCTTGATCAACAGGTCAGCAATCTCCTCCTCCATCACCCCGGCTATTCCGATCAGGCTTGTTGTGATCCGTGGATTGACATCCACAACAGTGATCCTCTCACCGACAATCATGTCAATGCCGATATAGCCCTGGCACCCGAGTGTCGTCACGACTTTCTCTGCAGTCTCCCTGATCTCCTCTGCCCGCGGGTGTTCAATCGGCGTCTCACCTCCGAGATAGGTGATGATGCCGTCGTCATCTGTATCAATTCTCTGCCTGTTGATTGCAAGGACTAGTGGTGGTGCGCCGGTATAGAAGCTGCATGCATCGCCGACGACCCGTGAGGCAATAACCGAGACAGAAATATGATCTCCTGTGAGTATTTCCTGGCCAAATTCGGCTTCTCCGGGCTCTTCATCGCGTATTCTGATCTTCATTGAACCTGATCCCCGGATCGGCTTGATCACCCGCCTGCCGCTGGTGACTTCCCGGGGGACATCGATTCCATGTTCTGCGAGAAGGCGTGCTGAGAGGCGTTTGTTTGCACAGACAGCTGCGTTTGTACTGTCGGTGCCCACATTATGCGTCACACCTTCCATCACACTGGTAAAACCTGCGAGCAGGTGATCAGGAGCAATAATCAGTCCATACCTGCAGTCGGGGGCAAGCCGTGCGATTTCTTCAGCAAAATCTCCCGTTGTCGGGGAGAGGACGTCATATCCAAGCGCCTCAAAACTCCGCCTGAGCGTCGTCAGCATCGCTTCACCTTCCGGTGCAAGCACGGGGTCATGGAATTTTGTATACTCTGCCAGGAGTACCTTCATACAGGGTATATTGATCCCATAGTCAGATGAGGCTTTGCCGATACGAGGGTATTTCTTAGCCGGAGGTTGAATTATATATATGAAACCAACTGTCCTGCTGACAAACGACGATGGTGTCTCTTCAGGAGGGCTCTGGGCTGCATATGCTGCTCTGTCCGAGATTGCCGAGGTGACCGTGGTTGCCCCGGCAACGCAACAGAGCGCGGTTGGACGATCAATCTCCATCTTCGAGCCGATCCGGCTGCATAAGGTCATTATCAACGGATTCCCGGCCTATGCTGTTGATGGGAAACCAACTGATGCGGTCATCATCGGGCTCTATGCCCTCAGGCTCAATCCTGACCTCGTTGTTTCAGGGATTAATATCGGAGAAAATCTCAGCTTTGAATCTATTATGACCTCAGGCACTGTCGGTGCCGCACTTGAAGCTGCAAACCAGGGACCTCGTGCTGTGGCATTCTCTCTCCAGGTGAATGACCAGGGGATGAAGTTCGATGATCCAAGGTCGGATATGATGCATGACGACTCTATTGGGGATGTCGTAAAGGATGTCTGCTCCACGATCTTTGAGAAGGGGTTCCCTGAGCATACCGATGTCCTGAATGTCAATATCCCTGCCGAGATCAAAGGTGGCTATGAGGTGACCCGGCTTGCCCATACACTCTTCCATACCGGTGTTGAGGAGCGTTTCGATCCGCGTGGGCGGCCATATTACTGGATTGACGGCCCTCTTGTCGAGGATGCCGAGGAGGGAACAGATGTCCATGCGGTCAGGCAGGGGCGGATATCGCTCACACCGATCACACTTGACTGCACTGCCCCGGCTGCATTTGAGGGATTGCGGAAGCAGTTCTGCTGACAACAATATAGATAGTCTCTTTCAGCATATGTGATCCCATGGATGAAGCAAAAAAGGATGCAGGGTACCGGGCAGCTGATCTGGTCAGGGACGGGATGGTTATCGGTCTTGGAACCGGCTCAACCGTCCTCTATGCGATGGAGAGCATAGCTTCAAGGATGTGTGATGAGGATCTCCGGATTGCCGGCGTGCCGACATCATATGAAGCAGCATACCGGGCTGTCGGGCTGGGGATTCCACTCACCACGCTCGATGAGCACCCGGTTCTTGATCTCGCAATAGATGGTGCAGATCAGGTCGATCCCGGGAAGAGGATGATCAAAGGCCGGGGTGCTGCCCTTCTTCGTGAAAAGTGTGTGGCGGATGCGGCAGACCAGTTTGTGGTCATCATTGATGAATCAAAATGTGTGAAAAAACTCCATGGGCAGGTGCCAATCGAAGTTCTTTCCTTTGCACAAGGGTCTGTGGTTCGGCAGATAACTGATCTCGGCGCTCAGGCGGCCGTACGCTCAGGCTCCGGCAAGGACGGCCCTGTCGTCTCGGATAACGGACACCTGATCATGGACTGCCAGTTTGGGGCTCTCGCTTCGCCTGACGATCTTGAGCTGCGTCTTGCAGTCATACCCGGCCTTCTCGAATCCGGTCTCTTTACCCGGTATACCGGAAAAACAAGGGTTATTATTGGTGGAAAATAATTTTTTATGATTCGATGCACTCGCGCATCCGGTTGATCATGGATATCTGGGTTTCTGCTTCCTGGCGCTTCTTCTGCTCAAGGATATTGGTGATATCATTTAAGCCAAGAGAAATCGAGTAGATCTTCACCGGCCGTCCCTTATTTTCTGTCTTGCTCTCACGGCAGTTGACCCATTCCTGTTCTTTGAGTTCCCGCATCGCGATACTCACTTCAGGCTGGCGAAGATCAGTTGCACGTTCAATCTCACGTGACGTTGCCTCCGGGAGTTCAGAAAGATAGACAAGCACTTTAGCTACATTTCTCTTCATCCCGACACCATTGAGCAGAGTTACGATTTCCTCCTGCTTTGGTGTCAGTGTACCGAATGCTCCTGTTTCCATAGTGATGCTCCTGATATGTATCATTATTAATATTTGATATTATAAAAGCCCTCCCATTCCTTCAGCCTATACGGTGTCAGAGAATGTGAGGGAAAAAGAGAGGTGAATTATTATATCATCCCGAGATTTGAGAGATCATTTAAGATTCTCTGAACAGCTCCCTTTGCATCTTCGGGCTGCTTTCCGCCTGTTATGATCAGTTTGCCTGATCCAAAGAGGAGGACAACAACCTTTGGCTCTTCGAGCCGGTATACCAGTCCGGGGAACTGTTCGGGTTCATACTCGATTCTGTCAAGATTGAAGCCAACAGCAATTTTGTTGAGGTTAATCGGAGTTCCCAGATCGGCTGAGGTGACGATGTTCTGAATTTTATAGGTGAGTTTCTCAGGGATGTCTATCTTCAGATCCCTGAGCAGCCCCCCGAGTATCTCCAGTCCCTGGTTCAGGCTGTCGATGCTCTTTGCGCCGGTGAGCACAACTTTCCCTGAACCAAAAACAAGAGCAGCGATCTTTGGGTTCTGCATCCTCAGGACGACGCCAGGAAACCGCTTCTTATTATATTCAGCACCCTTTATCTCAGCAGCAAGTGATGGAAGATCGAGAAAATCGGTAACTTTTGCCGATGCAACGATATTTTCAATCTTGAGAGAATCCTCGGGATTGAATGTCATGTTTATAAATACCACTATTCAGTATATAAAAACTTTGGCGGAAGAGATATCCCGCCCATTACCCTGCCTGCCCTGATTGCTGGCATCCGGGTTCTCTGTATCATTCTTCGATGGTCGAGAGATCCCCTGGATCTTCTCCGAGTTCCTGTGCCCTGAGGACTCTCCTCATGATTTTGCCGCTTCGTGTCTTTGGCAGAGAGTCGGCAACCCTGATCTCGGAGGGAACCGCAATCGGGCCGAGGGTGATCCTGACATGGTAGGCGAGATCCTGTTTGAGTTTTGGCGTCTCGACGATCCCCTCCCGCAGGAGCACAAATGCCAGGATCCGGTTGCCTTTCATCTCATCAGGAATACCAACGACTGCTGCCTCCGCAACGGCCTTGTGAGCGACGAGTGCGCTCTCCACCTCGGCAGTGCCGATGTTATGGCCTGAGACGATGATCAGGTCGTCTGAGCGCCCAAGGATCATGATGTACCCTTCGTCATCCCTGACCGCAAGATCGCTTGCCTGGAAGCTGTTGCCAGGCCCGCTCCAGTACTGACGGTATCTCTCTTCATTCTGGTGAACCATACGCGCCATTGATGGCCAGGGCTCCTTGATGATCAGCTGGCCGGAGACGCCCGGAGGAACGGGATTGCCCTCCTTATCGACGATGTCGACAAGAACACCGGGTATTGGTTTCCCGGCAAATCCCGGCTTCATCGGCTCCCCGATCATAGTGGTGATCATGTGCATGCCAGTCTCGGTCTGCCACCAGGTGTCGATAATCGGGAGTCTGCCTTTCCCAATCGTATGGTAATACCATTCGAATGCCTCAGGATTCAGCGGTTCACCTACCGATCCGAGCAGACGCAGCGTGGAGAGGTCATATTGATTCGGATACTCTTCTCCAAACCTCATGAACATCCGGATCGCTGTTGGGGCGGTGTAGAGGATTGAGACGCCGAATTTTTCGATATATTTCCACCAGATGCCCGGATCCGGGTAGTCTGGCGTTCCTTCGGTGATAAAGATGGTCGCGCCCATCAGAAGCGGCCCATAGACGATATAGGAGTGGCCGGTGATCCATCCGGGATCGGCTGTACACCAGAAGACATCAGAGTCCCTGATGTCCAGGACATACTTGCTTGTGTAGTAGGTCCCGACCATGTAGCCTCCTGTTGTATGGACAATGCCCTTGGGCTGCCCGGTGGTTCCGGAGGTATAGAGGATGAAGAGCGGATCTTCGGCATCCATAGACTCGGGTGCACATGTTTTTACACTCCTCTCCATCAGTTCGTAAAAGTCCCACTCAAAATCGGGGATGAGGTTGATCTTTGGGCTCTGTGACCGGTAGACAACGACATGGTCGACTGTTGTTGCATTGATAAGCGCCTCTTCAAGGATAGGCTTCAGCGGGATCGTCTTTCCACGCCTGATACTGGCATCAGCAGTAATGACAACTTTTGCTCCTGCCCCGGTTATGCGTGCATGGAGTGCGTCTGATCCAAATCCTGCAAAGACAACTGAATGGACTGCTCCAATCCGTGCACACGCAAGCATCGCGATAACCTGCTCGGGGACATTTGGCATGTAGATGCAGACGGTATCGCCTTTTGCAACGCCAAGGCTCTTCAGTCCGTTTGCAAACCGCTCTACCTCACGGAGAAGCTGCCAGTAGGTATAGCTTTTTGTTGTTCCGTCGTCGCCCTGCCAGAAGAGTGCGACTTTGTTCCTCCGGTGGCTCCCGATATGCCTGTCAAGGCAGTTGAAGGAGATATTGGTCTTTCCGTTGACAAACCAGCGGGCAAAGGGGTGCTGCCAGTCTTTTACGGTATCAAACGGCTGGAACCATTCGAGTTCATTGCTTATCCGAGCCCAGAATCCATCCGGATCAGTGAGATAACCCTGGTAGACATGGTCAGCATCTTTGACAAACGCATCTTTACAGAAGATGGGATCGGGCATGTATGTTTTTGTACTCAGCTTCACCTGTTTCTCGGTCATATATTGCCTCCGAAATTGACATGATTAATGATGTAGATTACCGTATCCGGTTCACCGGCATGATATAAAAACATGGTATGGTCTTCTGCTGGAAAAAGAGAAAAATATAAGAGGGGTGCTTCTGTGTCTGATGGCTGAAGCAGCTCTCCATGTGAGTTGTAAAACGGCCTAATCGTATTCCCGCCAGGTGTGTTCACAGGCAACACACCGGAAGAACCTGACCTCACTCTCGTCAGCAGAGCGCAGCTGCCGAAGCCACCAGTATGCTGTGTTATGCCCGCATTCCGGACATCTCATCGCACAGGTCGGGAGCGTCGCGATCTTGTTCTCATCATCAACAATGACGATCTCCTTCTCGGTTCGTTCCTTTGTCACCTGAAATGATTCCGAATCAGTGATCTCTTCAGAATAGTCACACCGGCGGCAGTGCATCCGTCCGGAGCGCGCGATCATGAGGCTCTTACATTCTGGGCAAAAACGCATGACTGTACTATTATGCCTGAGACGTTTAAAGAATGCCGCATCTGGCGATGGTACTGGTACGTTCCCCTGGTTTTTTCTTATCAGACGACCAATCTATCCTGAATGAATGAGTACCTGGTCTTTCTATCCTGTATTGGTTTTCTTCTTTTTCTGATACCAAACAGGTACCGATGGTATGCAGGCATCATCGGCTGGGCGTCCATATCCCTGCTTCTCTTACTTGAGCTGCCAGGTTTTCTCGAGATTAACAACTTCCTCTATCCGACAATCGGCATCCTTTCGGTTCCCTTTGTCTACCTGACAGCGCGGCGTCTGCTGGCAGAAGATCAGGCTATCGGCTCACTTACAAAAGCAGCGGCGTTTTCATTTCTCATCTATGCACCGTTTGGGTTCATTGATCCACTTCGAAACTGGCTGATAGCAGTCGTTGTCGACCAGACATATTTTGTCCTGTCGCTTCTCAAGTATCCAGTCACCCTGTACTCATGGAATACCTTCATGGCAGGGTCAATACCCGGCAGTGATCTCGGATTCCGGGTTGAGATTGTCCTTGGGTGCACGGGAATTGCCAGCATCGCCATCATGCTTGCGGTTGCAAATATGGTGCCGACGACTCTCCGGCAGAAGGTCCTCGCCTTTCTCCTGATAGCACCAACCATCTATATTCTCAATCTCTTCAGGAACGCCTATGTCATCATGGCATATACCGGCCAGTGGTACCCCTGGCTTCCTGAGCTTGTGGGACGGGGAGCCTATGGCTATGAGAGTTTCTTCTGGGCACACAATGTCGTCTCTGAACTACTGGCCCTTGCACTTCTCATTGGAATGGCTTATGCGCTCTTCCGACTCATCCCCGATCTCGGGGTGATGGCAGAGCAGCTGATTTCCAGGTATATTCATGATAGCAGAGAGCTTGTGGCCGGGTTCAGGCAAGCCGTTTTGAGAGGTAGATGATCCGCTGGATAGCAGAGAGATTTGTGCAGAGCGCGATGATGATGATGGATACCCAGATGAATCCTGTCACGCCCCCGAGAATTAAGACAAGGAGGGTTTCGGGCCTGCCAAAGAACCCGACTCCTTCCAGTGGGTCATCAATTTTTCCGCAGACCCGGTCTGAGAACCCGACTTCCGCATAGACAACCGGCTTGATGAAGGTGTTCATCATTGAGCCGATGATGGCAACAGCGACAATTCCAAAATCTGCAATCGGGGGGACTGGAGCTATTTCTGAGATGATGGCAACTCCTGAGAGGCCAACCCCGAGGAGTGCGAGTACATCAATGTACTTATCGATAATCCAGTCGAGAACCGCGCCGAAACAACTGTTCCTGTCGGTCTTCCGCGCGACACTCCCGTCAACAAGATCGAGCACCGCAGAGATGAAGAGGAGCAGTGATCCAAGCAGAAATTCCCGGTATGCAAATGCGGCGGCGCATGCTATACCAAAGAGTAACGAGAGGATTGTTATCTGGTTGGGAGTGAGGCCCAGCCGTACGCAGAGATTTGCGAGAGGTTCGAGATACCTGATACAGCGTGGCCGGAGTGCGGTGATATTCATGGTCTCTTCACGGTTTTGATGGCTGGTTGAAATGATCCTATATTCTTAAGGCATTCAACGAGATATATCAATGCTGAGGATCAGTATGAGGCAGCATCCAGAAAAACCCCACGTACTCATGATGTCAGAGATTACAGCAGACGGGAAACTTACACTCAAAAAGGATGCGTCAAGCAAGATCCTGATGAAATATATGGCTGAGGAGACCGAACTCCTCCTCCACAGGACACGGGCCGCATGCGACGCCATCATGGTCGGGTCGCAGACCATCCGTATCGACAATTCCTTTCTCACTGTCCGGAAAGTCCCGGGGAAGAGTCCTCTCCGGGTTATCCCAAACAGCAGGGGAGATCTCCCTCTCTCCTCAAATATCTTTAAATCAGATGCAAAGACCGTTATTGCGGTCTCTGACGCAGCTCCGGCTGAAAATGTGCAGGCAATCCGCGCAACTGGCGCTGACGTGGTTGTTGCGGGATCAGATCAGATCGATCTCCCCTCTCTTCTCTCAGTTCTCTCTGACCAGTATGGTGTAAGAAAGATGATGGTCGAGGGGGGACCGACCCTGAACTGGCATATGCTCCATCACCGGCTTGTTGATGAGATCCGGCTCATCCACCTTCCCTTCATTGTCGGAGGGGATGATACGCCATCACTTGTTGGCGGTATGCATATCGAGAGTGAGGATGAGATGATCAGGCTTGATCTCAGGAATCATTATCTCTGTGGCACAAACCTTGTAACGGAGTACGATGTACTCTATCCGGCGATAGTATGAATGTGATAGAACGGGAGATTCAGAAAGTCAGGAGGAGGAAAAAACTCAAGCTTGTTTTTCTTGGTTTGTTCTTTCTCGTCATTGGCATATTCGCCATTCTGGGCTTCCTGAGCCTTGCAGATCCTCTCTCTCTAAGTGATGTTTCTGTGGTTCGGGTCGAAGGACTCATGGTTACTGGTCCTGGAAAATCAGCCAGCCATATCGGGAGCGAATATGTCGGTGCAGAGATCCGAAAGGCAGCTGACGATCCCCTGACACGTGCAATTGTCCTCAGGATAGACTCTCCCGGCGGCACCCCTGCAGCAGCACAGGAGATTATCCGTGATATCACCTATGCAAAGGAGAAGAAACCGGTTGTCGTCTCAATGGGAGATGCTGCACCCTCGGCAGCATACTATATCGCCGCCTATGCCGACCGCATTTATTCAAGCCCGGATACGATGACGGGCGGCATCGGGGTTATGTGGGTCTTCTATGATCTGAGCAGGCAGTTTGACCTTGAAGGAATTGAAGTGGATGTGGTCAAGTCCGGTGATATGAAGGATATGACCCACCCCTACCGCACCATCTCGCCGGATGAGGAGGCTGTTGCCCAGGAACTTGTTGATGCCAGCTTCGACCGGTTGTTTGATGATATCAGCAGCCAGCGGAATATCACACGCGAGTCTATTGAAGATGGGCGCCTGATCCGCGGGGAAGATGCGATTGCCCTTGGGCTTGTCGATGAGATCGGAAACCTCCAGGATGCGATAGCCGGCGCGCGGGCAATGGCCCGGGCGCGGTGAACCAGACCTTTTTTTTTTAAAAAAAACCGGATGAGGGTTTTTCCGGAAGATGAATGGCTGCCTGTTGGGTAAAACCAGGGCTCGTTCTTCAGACCAGGGATAATGGGTCCCCTTTCATGAACTCGCGGCATACCGATGTCGCATACTGGCCGGGGGGAAGTGTAAATGTAAGGATGACCGTATTCTCCTCAAGTACTGAATGAATATCCGTATTCAGGGAAATTGACCTGAGAGCTCCGTCAAAAGCAGTTTTCAGGAATTGTGATGCGCGTTTGAAGGAATCTTCGGTGATACCGTGCTCCCGGGATAGGCTGATCATATAGGTCTCCATCGGCCCGGGATTTTGAATCCCTGTTCCGCCGGGTAAGAACGCAGCTACTTCTGCCCGCTGCCGTCTGATATGCTGGCGAGCTGTCGGGAGGTTCTGTTCGGTTGCGATGTCTGATCGTTTGTTTCCAAAGATGAGTCTGTCACCGGGCTCGGGCTCACCTGGTGCAAATCCGCGATCAAAGCGGTCGCTGAGGGCTGCATTGAAGATATAGGACTGCCAGGCTGAGACAAACATTGAGCCAAGCGTTTTGGGGAGTTGTGTGAGTGCTCCCTGGTAATCACCGGTGTTTTTTGTGAGGTGGTCCAGCATGGCACGCTCGAATCCAAGCCGCACCGGGAGCGCATGGAGTGCCTCTTTTGCATCTCCGGTCTCCCGGAATGCAGCACGCGCATCCCTGACAAATGCGTCCTCATTTGGAAACGCCTCCCCGATATAGGTCATGACCGCATCCTGGTAGTCGCCCAGGAGGATCGCTTTGCCGATACGATGGGTGATCGGTTTCTGGGCGCCGAACCTCTGAACACCGTAATAGTTCGGGATGCCGGATCTCACGGTCTCTGCAATCTCCGGAATGGATTGCATCATCTCCTTCTCACAGTCACGGATGGTGATCGTAAACTGGTTGCCCAAAAGATCCCCAAGTGAGAGTCCAAACTGGTGGGAGCCGGCAACCTCGATTGTCATATCCTTCAGCGAGAGCCTGCGTATTGCATCAGCATCGACTTTGTAGAGTGAGATGTAATGAGTTGCAATGGCGTTTCTGTCCTTTGTGCCAGCCCATCCTATCCGCTTCCTGCTGATCCCAAGCCTCTTTGCTATCTCGTGGATGGCATGCTGGTGCTCCCAGGAGCGGCGGGTTACTTTGCAGATCAGGTACGGCCCGCTCCCGGTGAATGGCTTTGGAATCTCGTCCACGACGAAGTCTTCAGGGATGGTCCTCAGCTTTCCTCCGATGCCGGGATGGTCGTCTCCATAGTACCGCATCTGCAGCTCGTGTTCCAGGGGGTGGGTGCTTGGCTTCATAGGAGTTTTAATTCTGCGGTGATGCGGTCAAGGATCTCGCTTTTTGCTGGCCCAAGGCCAAGGGCAGTGACGGTTCCAGGGGGGATCTCGGTGAGGCCTGCATCCTGGATGATGGATGTGGGAATGCTGTTTGCCTCAGCGATAACCTTCAGTTCAAAGAGCGCCCGCTCACCGGTTGCCTTCAGTGCGACCTTCTTCTGCCCTTCATCCATCCATGCACGCTTTGAGGCTGCAGTGGCTTTCTCAGAGGCGCCGACTGCGGCATGAGCAAGCTGGGCGCATTTCTTGCCGCAGCTCATCTTGAGGTCGTCCCGGATGATCAGGCATTGTTTCCATACAAACTCAGGTGATTGACTCATCGTGCTGTACCTGTTGGTTGGGTATTGATGAAATACATGTCCTGCAGGCAGTGTGTCTCTTCGGTATGCTTATTTTGTTATCCTGTGAGGATTAGCCATGACTGAACTCGTTGTAGGGATGCCTGCGCCGGATTTCTGCCTCCCTGATGCAGATGAACAGATGGTCTGCCTCTCCGAACACAGAGGGAGGTTTGTGGTCGTCTATTTCTACCCAAGGGACAACACATCAGGCTGTACGCTTGAGGCACGATCCTTTACTGAAGAGCTGGATGCATTTACTGATGCAAATGCAGTGGTTCTTGGGATCAGCCCTGATTCTCCAAAAAGCCATAAACGGTTTGCTGAAAAACAGAGCCTCGCGGTAACCCTGCTCTCGGATCCTGATCACATGGTGAGTGATGCCTATGGTGTCTGGGTTTTGAAGAAGATGTATGGGAGAGAGTCGATGGGTATTCTCCGGAGCACGTTCTTACTTGATCCTGAAGGAAAAATTGCTCATATCTGGCGAAAAGTGAAGGTAAAAGGTCATGTTGACGAGGTGATGGCAAAGCTTCTGGAACTCCGGAGCTAGGTATGGTCTCTCCTGGCTCTCTCTTTTTTCCGGGAGCAGACGTCAGGTTTCCATGGCATCCCATCCCGGACAGGAGAGCTCGCATGCACGGCAGTGTTCAATTAACCCGCAGCCTGATGCTTTATCTGAATTCATCCGCTTGAAGCACTTTTCCCGGCTGTATATCCCTTCTTCAAGGGCGTTCATCGGGCAGGAATCAATACAATGGCCCGGACATCCGGTGCAGGGGGTGTCTGGCTGAAGTGGGCTGGTGGTTGTTGTATCGAGGTTTATCCAGACTGCCCGGAACCTGATCTGCGCATCGAAACCTTTGACCAGCACCAGGTTGCTTCGTCCCATGATGCCAAGGCCGGCCATGCAGGCGGCATCTTTGAGATAGATTCCGCCATGGAAGAGCTGGTAGGGGATTACTGACGCACTGATGCCATATGTCTCTTCAAGCCACGCAGACAGCGCTTTTCCAATGGCTGCAAGGTGCTGATCTCCCGGGGTGCCACGGTCTTCTTCCCATAAATCCAGTTCCGGATCTGATCGGTCATGGGAGAGGCCGAGGATGATATAGGATCCATGCTCCCTCTCTGATCCCTGGTAGCCGTCTGCTACTGCCGAGGGGCAGTTGATGAGGTCCCGTGCCGGGACAAACCCCACGCAATCCGCACCGAGTAGGAGGGCCTGGTTCTGGATTGCTTCTTTGATTGCGGGATCGTTTTGTCTTCTCTCTTTCTGGTGCATCACAATCTGTCTTCAGATTGCATTGGCCTCCTCAAGAAGGCTTTGGAACTATCTTTTATATGCATACAAAGACTGTACAGAGGGCTCTATGACAGATTCACCATTGTTTGTTATCCAGAAGCATGATGCACAGAACCTTCATTACGATCTCCGGCTTGAGGTTCAGGGAACCCTCCGCTCCTGGGTTCTTCCAAAAGGCCCATCCGCAGACCCGGCGGTGAAACGGCTTGCCATGGAGACAGCGGATCACCGCCTTGAGTATGCCGCGTTTGAAGGGGTGATCCCGGAAGGTGAGTATGGTGCCGGTACGGTGCTGATCTGGGATCGCGGCACCTTCGAAAACCTCAGGCTGGAGAAAGATGGAACGGATATAGAGAGATCCCTTGCTGAAGGGAAGGTTGAGGTATTCTTTTCAGGTACCAGGATGAAAGGCGGCTGGGCTCTCATCCGGACGGGGAAGCCATCTGAAGGCCGCTGGCTCTTCATCAAGATGAAGGATGAGTATGCAGACAGGACAACCAGACTCACGGATGCATAACCAGGATTCTGTTGTACGCAGAAGAATGGGCTCAGGAGATTGCAGCAGGGATATAGGACAGGCTCTATCATCTGTTATTCTGGCCTTGCCCTGGTTTTTGGGCTGTATCCGGGAATTCTGAGAGGTGGTTTTCCGTCAGAGAGAATAATAAAAGCATTAATGTCTCGGGATTAAAATCATACACCAATGACCTCCAACCCGGCCCGCCATCCAGTACCTGCTTTTGATCTCTTTAATGTCTTTTTTGAACGGATATACGATCCAACAGTTCATGTCGTATTCACGTTTTCCGGCCATCTTGATGAGGGAAAACTACGGGATGCGACCATGCAGGTGATTGCTGCCAACCCCTATCTTGGCACCCGTTTCATAGTGGTCGACGGTGTGCCGGTCTGGGAGGAGACGCAGCAGACTCTGTGGGATGCGGCGTTTGTTCTTCTCGATGCAGCAGAAACAGATTTCCCGCCTGCTGTTGTGCCCGATCCGCTTGATGTCCGGAACGGCCCACAGATCCGGGTTGCTCTCTACAGAAAACCGGATTCTGACTGCGTTGTTGTCACCTGCCATCACGGGTTCTGTGATGCGAATGGTGCATTTGTGCTTGGAAAGGAGGTTTTTGCCGCATATCGTGGTGTATGTAACGATACCGGGTATGTCCATCCGGAAACGGGCCTCTATGACCGGACAACTGCTCGTCTGCTCTCCCTCTATACTGAAGAGGAGAAAAGAGCTGCTATTGCGGAAGAAGAACCCTTCATCGACAGGTGGCGGTTTCCCGTGGTGAGTGCCGGCCGGGGTGTTCCAAAGGCTGCATACAGAAGACTCAGGGGTGATCGCCTCAGCAGGATCAAGGCGTTTGGGAAGAGGTTTGATGCTACAGTCAATGATCTGCTGCTTGGTGCCTTCTTCCTCGCGTTTCTTGCGATCAGGGATGATCCTGCTGACCGCGGAGCACCCCGCGGGATTCTGACGTCAGCAGATATGCGGAAGTTTCTGCCGGGTGACGGCGATACCCCGCCTGCGAATCTCTCGGTTGCATTTGAACTGACACTCAGTGTCGACGAGGGTGCAACGCTTGAGGATATTCTTCCAACGGTTGTAGCCTTCACACGCAGGCGAAAGGAAGGCGGGCTGGGGCCCGGCTGCATTCATTTTTATGAAGAGATTATGGCAGGCGGGATGGATTCAGTTGAAGGCTTCTTTGACGGGATGATCAAACGGTACCAGGAATCCGGCCAGAAGAACCCGGTCTTTGCAAACCTTGGTGTGATCGACTGCGATGCCTATCTTCCTGTTCCGGGGCGTGACGGCTCTTCGCCTGACCTGCGCGATGTCTGGTTCATCCCCTGTGTCTGCTGGCCATATGGGTTCCTGGTGACGGCTTATACCGTTCTGGAAGAGGTTACCCTCATGACTGCATACGAGGAGGGACCGTACTCAACTGAGACTGTTGAGCGGTTTTTAGAGTATATGGATGGGTATCTGCCGTGAGTCCGGGTATGGAAACAGATGATGGAATTGATCTGATACAACGGCATGTCAGGGCGTTTCTCAAGGAATCGGGCTCCCACGGGTTCGATCATACCGCCCGTGTCACCCGTCTCTGCAAAAGAATCGGATTGCGCGAGGGTGCGGATATGTCGGTACTCATCCCTGCCGCCCTCTTCCATGATATCGCCCGGCCCCTTGAGGAGGAGACGGGCATCCCCCATGAAGAGCAGGGATCAGAGATGGCGGCAGCATATCTCACATCTGCCGGGTACCCCGGTGATCAGGTTGCTGCAATCACGCATGCGATCCGTTCCCACCGTTTTCGTTCTGGGGTTCTGCCGGAGACGCGTGAAGCGAAGATCCTCTCGGATGCCGACAAGCTGGATGCGATGGGTGCAGCAGGCATTGCCCGGACTTTCATGCAGGCAGGGGAGGAGGGCACCGGGATTTCAGGGGCGGTTGCTCATTTCCATGAGAAGTTGCTGAAGCTGAAGGATAGGATGTATACGGAGGCTGCCCGTGAGATAGCCGAAGAGAGGCATGCGTTTCTTCGTATGTTTCTCCAGGAGCTTGAGCGCGAGGAATGCGGGGATTAGATGGTGGGAATGCTTTTGTTAAATAAGGTTCTTCTTCTTTTTAGGCTTCTTGGTGGTAGAAGAGTCAGAGACAGGCATGGAGTTATGTTGGATAGGGGGCTCTGGTATTTGCGTGTCAGAAGCCCCCACCGCCCGCGTTCCCGTCCGCAAATGCTTCGCAAGGGAGTTTGAGCCGGGTTGCCGCAGATGCTGGCGCGGGAGGGGCGGGAATGCTCCCTTTGGGCTTTCAGAGGAGATATGCCCCGATTCTTTCAGAATCGCCTTTCAGGTTGCTCTGATGAGCAAGGGCTTATCACCTCTGCCAGCCTGCCTCTTTCGCTGACCCCGCCCCCCGATACCCGCGCCGCAACTGCTTTTAGTCACTCCTGATTATTTTGGTTGCTGCATCGGGATCTTTTCCCACGTTCCGAAGAATTCAGGAAAAACACGAGTGATCAGAATTTTGGAGAAGAGTCAAAAAATTGAGATTTAGTTTTTCTTCTCAAGTTCGATTCTGAAGCTCTCCATTGCGAATAACTCCATATCTTCCATGGAGGTGTCGCTTATAATCGCCGGAAACTGCCGGACGACTCTGAAGATCACGGCGCCCTCGGGATAATCGGGGATCACTGTTGCATCGACATTCTTCTGGATCACAAGCCGGGTTGGGTCGATATTGGTTCCATAGTATCTCTTGAAGGCTGCCCTGTCATCTTCGGGGATATCGAACCAGTCGCCGCCGTCGGCGACGGTCGGATCAACCGGTACCCATCCATATCCGGGGAGATAGTACTCAGCCCAGAAATGGGGGCTTGGAGTGTCCTGAAGGAGCATCTGGAACCCGCCGGTGGCACGGGCGGGGATGCCAAGTGATCGGCAGAATGCCGAGAAGAGCATGCTCTGGGTGCCGCAGTCGCCACGGCCTGTTGTGAACATATGGGTGGACTCGGCGACTTTCGGGGTCTTTGAATCCAGCGATACATGCGGGACGAGGCTGTAGGGGTATGTTGTGATGATATGCTCATAGATCATCTGTGCCTGCGTGTGGGGGTTTGTTTCGCTTCCGACGATCTCACGCGCTTTATTCCGGATCGCGTCGTTTACCTCGATGTTCCGCTCTGACCTCGTGTAGAGGATATACTCGGGATCGGTTGTGTCATATTCGCCGACTTTTTCGGGGTCGACAATGAAGATTCCCTCATAAGAGGTGAACGCGATATCAGCGGTGAGGACCAGATCGCCGTCGATGGCATCGACAGGAATCTCGTAGTAGATGATCCCGATCTCGTGATGGACATCCGGGCCCTTCACGATATACTCAGGATATGCCATGTTCGTAACCGAGACATCACGCTGGATATCGGTCTCGATGGGGTGGGGGTACCAGATCTTCAGGGTGCCTCCTTCGGGAAGGTTTTCTTTTGCAATCTCAAGATGCATCGTCCCCTCGTAGTGTATCGGGTTCCTGTAGGGGAGATCCTCTGCCTTCAGACTGCCTGTCCGGACATCTTCAGCCAGTGCATACCGGGACATAAATTCAAAGGAGAATGCCAGCTTTTGCTTCTGCAGGAGTTCCGGATGGGCATAGAGGTAGTTCCTTGCGGTATTATAGAAATACAGGGTCTCACCGTCGGAGACAAGTTTCTGGGCTTCGTCTGCGAGCCAGCTGTTGATCTCTTCTTCGGTGATATCGGGCACTGCCGCTTTCAGGGCATCCCGTGCGGCAGCTTCACCCAGTGAAAATTCGCCATAGGTTCTCGTTGACCGAAACATCCAGTTTCTGGATTCAATCCCGGGATCCGTGTGGCCATGAGCGAAATACCAGGCCGCTGATCCTTCAAATGCTGCTTCTGCGGCCTGGTAGTTTCCGGCTTCGTATTCGGCAAGGCCCTTCTGGAATAGGGTTTCGCCGGTATTTTCTTCGGTGTGAACAGGGTGATCGGAGACGCAGCCCGCGAAAGCGAGCATCGCAATCATCAGGATGATTGCAAAGAGTAATGCCTTGATTCGCATGATTGTAGAAAAACCCTTCTCCTATATAAAATAAGTTGAATTGATTTCTGAAAAGTGATGGCTGGCTCCGGGTTCTTGCAGGGAGGCATTCTCTGTCTCTTTCTCCCCCATGAACCATGTTCGTTTTTATGAAATCGCATGCAGTTCCCTGACAACAGACTCCACATCCTTTTCTGAAGATGCGATCGTGATGTCGGCATACTGCTCATAGAGGGGTACCCGGCTCTCGTACATCTCGCGGAGGGTCTGGTCCGGAAGGAGGACGATACCCCGTGTTGTGATGTTTTTGATCCTCTTTTCCATCTCGGAACAGGAGATCTCCAGGTACACAACAACTCCAAGAGATTTCAGGTGCTCCATTGCGGCCCTGCTCCAGATGACGCTTCCGCCGGTTGCGATCACCGAGTGGCGGGGGCTGAGTGAGAGGATCACTTCCTCCTCGATCTGGCGGAATGCATCGGGGCCGTCCTCGTCAAGGATCTCCTGGAGCATCCTGCCGCTCTGCTGCTGTATCAGGATATCGCAGTCAATAAACTGCATGCCAAGCGTCTTTGCAAGGACGACGCCGACGGTGCTCTTCCCGGCACCCGGCATGCCGATAAGGATGATGTTGTGCTGGGGGTGGGTCATCGGAGGTACTCCTGAATCATCTTCTCCTCTTCGTGTGATTGTTTTAGGATTCATTATCAGGGGCTTTTATTTCTGCTTCCTGAATCAATTTGTCAAAATCGCTTTTATACAGCCTTTTCTGAACTTTAATACAGCCTGTCCTGAACTTTGATACTGCCTGTTCTAGAATAATCCTGAGTGGATTTATAATTACCCAAAACCGGCTCGATGAGACTCAGAACCTAAACTATCGATCTGCTTCAGGTATTACAAGGCAGGTATTACAAGGTAGGTTGGATCTTTGGATGTCCTCTGGTGGAGTTCTATGAAAACTACATCCCTTCAGTTCTTAAGTTGGATAAATGTGTACATCTCCCACATAATTGGTTGCAAAAATGTGTACCGGGTACACGAAATGGCAACTTAAGATTGGAATGATCGATGTGTTGATTGGACCGCAGGTACCCGTTTCTCACAGTAAACCTTCAGAGGAAGCCAACTATACGGAAATTCCGGATTGTTGCCTCACCCCAACACGACCATTTAAGCCATAAGATTCCAGATATTCCCTCTCTCAACAGATTCGCCAAAAAACTCTTAGAGTCCCTCCTGCACCAGGAGCTTTTCCCTGAACTTGTCCCTGAACTTTTCCCGGAACTGCGTTAAGGTTGTATGAAATATTCTTGTGCGAGAGGGGAAGGGATCGGTTCGCCAGCGATTGTTATCGTCGCCGGATAAAAGGATGAAAGGGGGGTTGGAATTGCCGGACAACAGGCTCTATCGTGTTATTATTGTTACTCACCAGCGTGTACAAAAAGAGGTTCCACTCTAAGTTCCGGAAAGAACCCCGTCCACTCATTCTTTCCGATTCTGTCTCTTCTGTTTGTTTCATGGGTATATCAGAAAGAGCGGCGGGGTGTGAGTGATTTTTTGATCCGGGTGTTATCGTGTTATTGTTGTGAGCAGTACTAGTACAAGAGATCTTTTTCCCCCTATCGGGGTTTTTTGGGAGGGATGGGGTTGGGGATGTGCGGTATCTGGGGGGTGTGAGTAATTGATAGGCTCCCGTCATCCCTGGCGATAAAGAAACTCCGGCAGGTCCATGGTTCAGTGCCGGGAAACCCTCTCCTTGCAGAATCGATGTATCTGAATGGTTACGTTGAGCGGATGGGTATGTAGAGTACAGAGACGTATAAGTAATTTTTTATAGAATGGGGTTTTTTAGGTATGATTATATCAGAAGGTGATTATTAATGAACTTGGGGATTAATAATAATTTAAATCCTGATATGAAATTGGCAAAGGATACACTTGCTGTAGCTCAACAGGACATAAAAGCTTCAATTGTTTTATTTGAACACTCTTTTTTTCCACAAGCGGTTTTTTCTCTCCAACAAGGTATAGAAAAAGGTTGGAAAGCATATGGTTATTACATTGGTACAATAACTCCTGAGAAGGCAAGGAGTATGAGAAATGATGGTGTAGGTCATAAAGGTCATAAAGTATTAAAAATCACTCTCAATGAATTCCGTCGCATAATAATCAGTCCTTTGATACGTCAAGTAAACGCTATCAGAAAATATTATCCATCATCTATAAATAAAGAATCGCCTGAAGGTTCTACGTTTTTAACACATTTTGATAATGATCTCCACTGGGCTCAAAAAGAGATTGATAAAATTACGGAATCTTATCCCAACCCAACCTCTGAAGAACTGCAAACAAGAATAGAACGTTATCAAAATGATGAGCAAAAAATTCAGGAATGTGAGGATTATTTCAAATCTCCAGAATTCGATCCAAAAACTAGAGAGTCAATTCGTTCTAGGGCAATAGAAGAGGTCATGTCCGTTTTAAAAAATAATCCTAAAGCTAAGGAAATTATTGATAATAAGACAAATAATATATTTGATGATGAAAGAATTAAAAATATTCTACTCGCTGTTACCAAAGATATGGTTATTATCAATCCTCTCCTTTATTTTGCGATTGTAACTCAACTGCATGAAAGCAAAACCCGCTATCCAGATAAGGATTACTCTCCACTTAAGGAATATACTAAAGATCATCCAATTATTTTATACTTCGAATCCATAGCTGATATTACACAGACTTGTCTGAATAAAATGGATGAATTATTCCAGATATCTCTTTAAGCATCTCATTTAAAAAAGAATGAGAACAATCTGCTACAAAATCTTCCATTATAATTATATATTGTAATTTAATTTATATTTTTGATATAATGGCAAATCCATTATTTTTGCGTGCAACACTCCACGGGATTACTTCACTATAATAAATGCATTCATTCTTAATTGTTTATTTTATTTTCATTGCAAGATATGCATAATATGGTGGTCCCCATTTGAGTTTCCCTTCACCACCCAGTCGGATATTTTTACACTCTTTGTATTTTTTAAACCGCTTAATAACCCAACTTTGCCATTAACAAGAAATAAAAGTGTTCTTAGTGATGTTTGTATCGACGAAAATGCAAACAAAACTAAGAACCAATGAACTTGAACCGAATGAGAATATATCCTTTCCTATCGGTACCCTTTACCTCGTTAAAAGGCTGTATGAAACCCTGAATCTCTCCCCTGTTTTCGGGAAACACAAGACGAGGGGTATCGATATCAACAATTTGCTTCAAGCCCTTGTCAGCTACAAAATGACGGATAACTTCAGCATAAAGCGGTCTCACGAATGGATCTACCGGCCTGAAGTGCTCGACGAATTCAACCTTCCTGAATTCAGCGAACGAACACTCTACCGTGTCCTCGAAATTCTTGGTGCCAACCGGGAAGAAATCATCTCCGACATCCAGGACATCCTATTTGAGAGGTATGAATTTGGTCATACAAACATCAACATGGACTGGACGAGCCTTGTTCTTCATGGCACCAAGGCTCCACTTGGAAAGTATGGATACAGCCGTGATCATCGGCCAGATAAAACCCAAATTTTCCATTAAATGTGACTATCTCCAATAACCACGCTGTTTCAGTCAACCCTCTTCATATTTTCCATTGGAACCCATCCAATTTCATTTGTGCTTTGAATTTTAACCAATAACCAGCCATTCAGTTCTTTGATTCCTTCAACAATTGTTCCTTCATCGATGTCTAACTCTTTTGCAGAATAATCTTCAAGGATTTCACCGAATTGATTTGAGAAGTGTATTATTTGTTTTGGAACCCAACCCTGATGTGAACCGTCAGTATTTCCATCATTTGATTTTAAACCATCTGCTATTAATCCGCCTTTCTTTATATCGTCTGCTTTTAAATCACCTGCTTTTGATCCGTCCGTTCTTGCTCCACCAGGTATTGAATCATCTGCCTTTGTGCAGAAAACCCAGTTTGGCCAGGGATCAGTAGATTCTTCTCCAATAATGACTCTCTCTCCCTTTTGTAACACGATGGGATCTTGAATGTCGGTTCGGAAATCTTGTATTGCAATATATTCCACTATCTGCTCATCCATAGTCAGTTCCTCTCATTCATCGTAATCTCAGGCTTTACTCTTTCTCTTTCTTTCTTACTCTCTCTCTCTCTCTCGTCTCTATCTCTATCATCTTTCTCTCTCAGTACTACCGCCTCCCTACAAAATGTCTATCCCAAACTGCGTAAGAACCCCGATAAGAATCCCGTAGGCGATGATACTGCCTCCTGACGATACAAGGAGCCCTGGCTTCTCCATCCCTATCACTTTCCCAAGCACCCCGACTGCCCATGATCCGATAAGCGGGGTTGCAATGAGGATAAAGAGGCAGCCGTGCTGCTTCATTCTGACACTCCACTTTGACGATGTCAGTTTCATGAGGTACCTGCTCCACCATTCCCTACTGTTGAGGGCATCATAGAAGACGATAACAAACGGTATTGCCAGAAAGTTTCCGATGCATGACCAGAGCACTGCGGAGAAACCATCAAGCCCAAGTGCCATTGTAACAGGGATTGCAAGATAAATCTCAAAAACAGGGAGAAATCCCATCAGAAATGCCGTTGCCGAAAGTGCAAGGTGTTCATACATCGACGGTCGCTCCTGATGAAAAAACAGAAGAATCCAGTCCACCTCTTCTGGCAGGATTTGCGCGTGGCTGGATGTGCCTGTTACTGAAATGAAATCTGATACTGAAATATGATGCTGGAATGCGAGAGGCCGGATTCGAACCGGCGGACCCCTGCGGGATCGGATCTTAAGTCCGACGCCGTTGGCCGGGCTTGGCTACCCTCGCGCCGTAATAGAATGTGCCGTCCATCCAGAAAAAGTATTGGAAGATAATCGGGGTGATCGCCCCGGCTGGGTGGTCTTCAGTGGCTCTGATGCCGGGGGCCTCCATCTGGTGTACCCGCACCCTCCCCTGATCCCGGCCCGCGTGGAGCAGCAGATCTCACGGATTCCAAAACAGCAGATCTCCGCCGTCCTTGACGATCTGGAAGGTTTTGCCGATGGCCTTGATTACCGCCGGTATGATGTCCGGAAGATCGTTGATTCCTCAGCCGATCTTCCCCGGTACCGGATGCGATCCGGCAACTACCGCGTCATCTTCTTTCTTCTGCATAACCGGCTGGTGATCGAGGTGCTATCTATCCGGAAGAAGAAGGATGGAATGAAGTATTGAAAAGAGGAGATCCGAAGGGAAAAGGAGAAACACAATCTCCCCGCCATCTCTTTCTGCGGATTATTTCCTATCTATCCGTTCAGCCCCGATCCCGGATCGGAAGACCTTCACCACCCGGAACTTCCGGCCGGTCATCCGCTCGTACCATTCCCGCTGCTCGTCTGCCTCCTTCAGCGTCCGGAGCGGGTGGCGGATCGGCTTTCCGGTTGCTTCGTCAACAAGCACGATTTTGCTCATGCTCACACCTTTTTATGGCAACTGCCTGTCATTTCGTCTCCTGCCGTGACAGAGCCTGTAGAAGTGCACCTGGGTGCAAGATGCCCGCAGATAGCCATTTCCCCCCCGTACTCCGGCATCCGGGTTCATCTGTTTGCAACCTTTTTCCCTCAGTGTGTATTCAGCTCGGCTCTCTTCATGGCTCTCCTGTATGATTCAGGAACACCCATCTCCTTTTCCGCTTGAAAGGCAGGACTGCTGATCCTTTCCAAGCTTCCCGACAGCATCCGCCCGGCACCGCTGGCAGTGCTTCATCTGCTTCACGTACGGTGCACAGCGGTCATGCATAGCTCTCTTATCTGCCGGGGTTGGTGGAGTGACATCTGCAAACTTATACTGCGGAATCACCGGGATGATGTTGTAGTTGAAGACACCCATCGCACCAACCTTTTTTGCAATCTCAGGGATATGCTCGTCATTGATGCCGGGAATATAGACCGTGTTGATCTTGACGATCATCTTCCGCTCAACCGCCATCCGGATACCTTTCAACTGCTGTTCAAGGAGGATCTCCGCCCCCTCAACCCCCTCGTACTTCTTCCCTTTGTACGTGACATGCGAATAGATCTTTGCACCAATCTCCGGATCAATGGCATTCAGTGTCACAGTCAGGTTATAGACATCATAGCTGATCAGCTCATCAATGACATCCGGCAGCACCAGGCCATTTGTACTGACACAGAGGATCAGGTGGGGAAAGTTCTCATGAATCAGCCGCATCGTCTCAAGCGTCTCCGGGTTCGCAAGCGGCTCGCCCGGCCCGGCGATACCAATCACCTTCACGTATGGGAACTTCTCAAGCACCTCCTTCACCCGTTCAAGCCCCTGCTCCGGGCTCAGCACCTCGCTTGCCACGCCCGGACGGGATTCGTTCACACAATCGAAGTCGCGGACACAGTAGTTGCACTGGATATTACATTTCGGAGCGACAGCAAGATGCGCCCTTCCAAACGCATGGCATGCCTTCTCCGAGAAGCAGGGGTGATCCCTGATCCTCCGGAGTGTCTCCGGGTCATAGGAGATCTCTTTTCCCTGAACCTCAGCAGTCTGATAACCCTCATCCGTCATATGATCATGAGTAATGGAGGAGGAGTTTATAAAAACTGTTCTTTCTGCATTTTTGAACCGGGTTTGTCTTACCACCCCTCCTGCATATGAGCCATACGCAGAGAGGCAGGGTAGACACATCCGGGGACGGTATGTATATTATCCACTGCGTGTATTTTATCTATCATGAAGAAACTTCTTCTCCCTCTCCTTGCCCTCTGCTTTTTTGTGCCATTCCTCGCAGGATGCACCGCAGCAGACGAACCGGCACCAGAAGTGCCAGTTCCAACACCGGTACCAGAGCCGGTTCCCGTCGTTGAATCTCCCGTTCTCATCATTCCGGATCAACTGGCCGGTATACCAGTCAGCCTTTCCGCAATTCCAATGAGACAGGAGGACGCACTCTATTTCACCTTCGTGATGGATGCCCAGAGAATCCGGGATGTAATCCCGCCACAGGGCTACCCGATGATGGTTATCTTCTTTGCATACAACAAAGACACAATGCCGCCAGGGTTCTCCCCGGAAAGCCCCTCAGAAATCCGTGAATCCGGGATCCCCTACAAAACGCGATCCCTGCATATCTATCCCGGCAATATCATCACCCATTATGAACAGGTGCCCGAATTCGGATCACCATCACGACTCTTCGATCCGGATAAACCATATGTCTATGGAGCAGCCATTGAACTTCGCCGCGCGTGACTGGCCATGATTCGTCTCTTCTTCCTCTCTCTTGGGCTGCTGCTTCTGGTTCTTCCCGGAGCAGCGAGTGTCTCATTCACAACCACAGAACCAATTGATATTGCTCTTGGTGATTCGGTCACGCTCACCGGCACAGCCGAGCACACCACGGTCCTCTACCTGTTTATGACCGGCCCCGATCTCTACCCAACCGGTGTATCCCTGATGGATGGCTCCGCTCGTGCCGATTCAGGAGACACAATCAGGGTGCCTGTGAACCCGGATGGAAGCTGGGAGTATGCCTGGCATACCCAGGGGATATCCGGAAAAACCGGCCTGAAAGCAGGCACCTATACGCTCTATGCCTCAGACACCCCCGGAAACGTCCATACACTGGCTCGCTGCACAACCTGCCGCTATGACACCATCATCGCTGACATCATCATCCCACAGCCCAAAGAGCCCGTTTCAGAAACAGGATCAATTGATATCCGGGTGCCTGCCGGAACGAATCCGACAATCTACCTTGATGGCGCACCACGGGGGACTGCTCCTGCTCTCATCACCGGTGTGCCAACCGGAAGCAGGGTTCTTGAACTCCGAAGTGCTGCCAGCTATTCGTGGTCAGCGATAGTCCAGGTGACTGAAGGAACAACCGTTCTTACTGCGGATCCCCTGCCGCTTCCACACTCCGGATCAATTACTATCACCTCCTCGCCTCCGGGCATTCCGATCCTGCGCAATGGTGCGCCAACCGGGAAAAACACTCCTGCTATCCTGACTGAGGTTTCGACTGGAAAACAGATCATCAATCTCAGGAAAGACGGCTATCACCCATGGACACGAACAATCACCGTATACCCTGGAAAAACCGAGGTGCTCGTTGTCAGTCTCGTCTCTTCAGAACCAGCAGATACTCCGGAACCATCACCTCCACCGGCACCGGTGGAGACAGGAGCTCTTCGGGTCACATCAGTTCCAGCCGGTGCTGAAGTGACGCTCAATAACCAGCTGTATGGCAAAACCCCATTCCATGCAACCGATCTCGCTCCTGCCACCTATCAGGTCCGGATCTCCAGTCCGGGATATGCTCCGTGGAGCGGGACTGTCACAATTGCTGCAGGCGAGACGCTGGATATCTCAGAAACCCTCTCCCCACTTCCAGGGCCTGCCCCGACTTCCCTCTCCGTCTTCCCGGCACTTATTGCCCTTCTTGTCCTCTTCAGGGCAGGAAGATGGTAAGCACTTTTTTTCCACGCGCCCACAATCTTACAATCCCGGATCAGCCAGCGTCACGGCAGCCCCGTCTTCGGGACATCTCCTGGTGGAACCAACTGATCACAAGACCCTTCTTCTTGAAGCACAACCATTAATGAAAGAGAGGATGACTGATGGACTTCTTTGGAAATATTCTAGGAAAAACCGATACTGCCGCACCCTTCATCCAGAAAGCAGAAGCGCTCCTTGAAAAAGGAAAAGTCGAGGATGCGGTGAAGCAGTGCAGGCGGGCCGTTGATATCGAACCGCAGAACGGTGATGCCTGGTATCTCATCGGATCGGGAGAACGGGTCCTTGGACGGTATACCCAGGCGCTTGAGGCGTTCTCAAAAGCATCCGCTATCAACCCTGGAGACCCCGCCAACTGGATCGCAATGGCAGGCATCTATGCCCATCTCGGAAAGTTTACCGAAGCAGTTGCCCATCTCGAACGCCTCCCCGACTCTGATGCCTCACGGCGTGATATTCACCTGAGTAAAGCTGAATGGCTGGATGCACTTGGCAGGTACGAGGAAGCAGAAGCCACCCTCGCCCAGGTGCTCCGGGAGACACCCGAAGACGGGGTGATCCTGACCTGGCGGATCAACCTCCTGATGCGGATGGGAAAATATGCTGAAGCGATTCCCGTGATAGAAACCGCCCTTGGAGCCGGGTATGAACCGGCCCGGATGCATGCGATACAAGGCCGTGCACTTGAGGGAACAGGTGATATGACCGGCGCCCTTGCCGCGTACCGGGCATCTGTTGAGATCAACTCCGATAACCCCGGCGCATGGTATTCCCGGGCACGGATCGAGGAGGCAAAAGGCGACTTTGCTGCTGCTGCTGCATCCTATGGCGAGGTGATGCGCGGCGTCACCGACGACACCGCAGCAGGAACTGCCCGTGCCCACTGCCACTTCATGGCAGGCCAGTATGAAGAGGCATATAGTGGTTTTGAGAAGATCATCACGAAAAACCCTGAGTATGAACCGGCATGGTACCTGCTTGGCGTCACCAGCGAGCGGCTTGGCAGAATGAAACGGGCTGCAGAATGCTATGATCATATCCTGAAGAACGACTCGACCAATACAAACGGCTGGTACAGGCGTGGCCTTGCCATGATGAATCTCGGCCGCTACAAGGAGGCACTTGAGAGTTTCAGGAGGATGCAGCATCCGGATGGATCCAAAAAGGTTGCATGGGTTGCAAGTGACGGTGAGATGAGCCTCTTCGGCCGCTCATTTGAAGAAGCGGGTCCAAAAGATACTGCCCATATCGCCCCTATCGAGATCGAAACCAAAAATATTGCCCTGCTCACCCTCCAGGCACAGTCTCTTGCCGGTGTCGGCCAGTATGAAGACGCACTCAGGATGATCAACCGCCTGCCACCGGAAGAGCAGAAGAAGACCGCAATCCAGCTGATCGCAGCAGAAGCCGAGGCAGCGCTTGGCAACTACCAGGCAGCGCTTCAGATCCTCTCCACGCTCTTCAAAACAAACGGGGAGATGTCCGAGGCACGGCGTCTCTATGCCGATGTCCTGATGAAGTCACGGAGGTATCTTGAGGCAGCAGATGCATTTGGTGCACTTCTTGAGAATGAACCAGAAGATGTCAGCTCGCTCCGCGGCAGGGCAGAAGCACTGATGCGACTTGGATCCTATGAAGCCTGTTCCGCAGATCTCACAAAACTGATTGAGATTGCCCCAAAAGACTGGCATGCAGTCGCACTCAAGACAGAACTCATCCTGATCACAGGCGATGCAGACGGATCTCTTGCACTCTTTGAGACACTCCCTGAGCGGCTGAGGAAGAACCCGTCACTCCGGATGATCCGGGCACTGGCACTGGATGCATCCGGGCGTGTGGAAGAAGCACTTCAGGCTGGAAAAGAGATACTGGCTGAAGACCCGGACAATACCGGAATTCTTCTGCATATCGCCCAGCTGGCATACCGGATGGGTGACTTTGCACTCGCAGCAGACTCTGTGACGTCCCTCCAGGAGAAGAGTACTGGTGCAGATGGCATCTCGCTCTGGCAGGCGGAGCTTCTCTCTGCACGCGGCTGTTATGAAGATGCAGCTGAAGCCTTTACCGACGCTCTCTCCAGAAATGAACGGAGTCCGTCTGCATTGATTGGGAGGGCAGATGCCTACCGGCGTCTCGGCAGGTTCGACCCGGCACTTGAGGATATAACCCGGGTGCTCTCAATCGATCCCAAATATCTCCATCTCAATGCAGTTGCAGGCAGCATCCTGATGCAGCGTGCCCGGTATCCGGAAGCAGCTGAAGCATTCCGGAAAGCCGGAGGTGATCTCCAGCTTGCCCTTGCCGGAGAGGCGCTTCTCAGGAGTGGCAGGTTCGAGGATGGTCTCTCCCATCTTGAGGATTACCTCAGATCCCATGCAGATGACGCAATACCAGCATATTTTGCAGGAATTGCATCTGAACACATGGGGAGGTACGGGGAGGCTATCCGGTACTACCAGAATGTCAGCGAGACGATCCCGGACGCGCTCTTCAGGCTCGGCTCTCTTCAGAATGCCACAGGCAGGAACCAGGATGCCGAAGAGACACTTGCCAGGTTCTGCGAGAAATATCCGGATGATATCGGGGCATGGTATACCCGTGCATCTGTGCTTGCGCACCTCGGCATGGATGAACCCGCTGGTGACGCACTCCAGGAAGCAATGAACCATGGTGCAGAGAGCCCCGGACTGCTGGTTGCAATGGAGGGGATTCTCACCCGTCTCGGGCGATTTGAGGATGCCGCAGATCTCTGCCGGACAATCACAGAACAGCATCCCGGGATGACCATGATCTACAGGAGGCTTGGGGAACTGCTGATGCTCCTTGGCCAGTACGATGATGCAGCAGGTGCATACAGAAAAGCGATTGCTGAGCATCCCGATGATCCGGTGCTCGTTCTTGCAGCAGCAAAAGCATTCCTCAGTGCCGAATCTCCCAAAGATGCACTGGATATCCTGAAAGCAGCCGGTGAGAAGCACTCAGATGATGCACGGATCTGGGCTGCCATGGGCGATGCACTGACCGCAGATGGTGAATATTCGCAGGCGGTCAAGGCATATGACCGTGCCATACAGGAAGATGAGATCCCGGCAACAATTCATCGGAGCAGGGCAACTGCACTGACGCTCTCGGGGAAGTGGAAGGAAGCCTGTGATGCCCTCTCCACCTATCTCATCAGGGAAGAGCATGATCTTGGCACCTGGCTTGAACTCGGCAGGCTGGCGGAATCTGTCGGTGACCTGAAACTGGCGGAAAAGGCATACCGAAAAGCAGCCGGCGTCCCCGGATCAGCATTTGCCAACGCCCGTGTCCTCTCACTCCTTGGCGATGATGAACGGGCACTCCAGCAGATGACAGATCTGCTTGGGGAAGAGCCGGACAATGTGGATTATCTCAGGTTCTCCTCCGCTCTCCTCCTCAAACTCGGACGGTTCGAGGAGGCGATCGACTCGTACTCACGTGCGTTGCATATGCGAAAGGCCGATCATGCGCTCGCCCGTGGGTATGCATCGGCACTGGAGTCTGCCGGCAGGTACCATGAAGCAGTCGAAGTTTATACAAAACTCAAAGAAGAAGAGCCTGAAGCCAAATCCACCATGTATGCGATCGGATCGCTCTATGCACATATCGGCAGATACCGGGAGGCTGCCCGGCAGTTCGACGAGCTCATCGATCACTATCCGGATGATGTCGCTGCCATTGTGAATCGCGCATCTGCTGCAGCATTGCTTGGCAAATATGATGACGCGCTTGACTATTACGAGAAAGCGCTCTCCATCGATTCGAAGAACGGCCCGCTCTGGAGTGCCCGCGGTGCAGTCCTCATGGCCCTTGCACGCTACAATGATGCACTCAAATCCTATGACAGGGCGATTGATCTCTCCCAGAATGAGGTCAATGCCTTGTACTGCAAAGGGCTCATCCTGAATTATGTCGGCAAAAAGGAGCAGGCCATGGCATGCTTTGATCAGATCACAGAAACAGAGCCGGACTATGCCCTTGCCTGGTACCAGAAGTCACGGATCTATGACAGCATCGGGGAGCGGCAGGAAGCGATGGAGTGCCTCGGGAAGGCTCTTGCGATCGATCCCGATATCTGATCAATGATGCAGATCCGGATCATCGCCGTTGGCAAAGCCCGTGAATCATGGCAGAAGGAGGGGATCGCCGATTTCATCCGGCGGCTCTCCCCTTATGCCACGGTCAGTATGACAGATGTACCTGATCAGCCATCTGCATCATCACCCGGTGAGAGGAGAAAGGCCATTGCACGCGAGGGTGAAGCACTTCTTGCAGCCGCAGGAAAAAAACCCGGCCTTGTCCTTGCTCTTGACCCATCTGGCACCGGGATGACAAGCGAGGCTTTTGCAGGATTTCTTCAACGCTCCATGATCGAAGGCTCAAGCACGCTCACCTTTCTGATCGGGGGTGCTGAGGGCCTCTCTGAAGAGATCAGATCCAGATCTGATCATCTCCTCTCCCTCTCGCAGATGACCTTTACCCATACCATGGTTCGTCTTTTTCTCCTTGAACAGATCTACCGGGGGTTTCGGATCATCAGAGGAGAGCCCTACCACAGGTGAGTCAGGGACAATCCAGGTTCTTATTTTTCAAAAAAAGGTTTTTTAGGACGTCATCCTCCGGTTATGCCGTATCTGGAAGATGACCATCACGATGAGTGATATTGGAAGTGCGATGACAAGCGGGTTGCATACGCTCCAGGGATGGCCGAGCACTGACGGAACTCCGAATATGAACTGGGATAACCCAAGGACGCTTGATTCTGCTGCATGGACAAAGAGCGTCCAGATGAACCAGACAAAGGCTCCGATGAGAACTGATGCCTTTGCGCCATTGACACAGGGGGACCTGGCGATGAGCCCGTTGATGAAGGCGGGCAGGAAAGCCGATGCACAGAGCCCCATGAAGATGACGGTTGCGCGGGCGATGATACTCCCCGGAAGGAGGAAGGCAACCAGTATCGAGATGACCATCATGATGATGATGCCGCGTTTGTTCGCTTTGAGCGAGAGGGCACATTCCCTGCCCCTGCCCCAGACATCGCAGGCAAGTGCTGTCCCCATTGTGTGGTAGAGCGAACTTAATGTTGACATCGCCGCACAGAGGAGCGTCAGCATGAAGATGATGACAAAGAGATCAGGCATCGCACTTGAGATATACATCGGGATGATGGAATCGACATTGCCGCCTGCTGCAGTAATGGCAAGCTCCCCGCTCTTCTGGTAGAAATAGACGTTTGTCAGTGCCCCTACCGTGAAGGCAACACCGGTCATCATCAGGATGAAGGGCCCGCCGATCAGGGTTGCGCGGTGGAGTGATTTGTCGTCACGGGCAGTCATGAACCTGACAATCAGCTGCGGCTGGGCAAGAACACCGATACCGACACCCAGCACCATGGTGGTGATCAACGTCATCCAGATCGGCGATCCGAGTGCAGGCATGGATGTCCAGCCCTGGTGGCCGGCTGCGGCAAGCCCTTCAGGAACGAGATCCGCCATGTTCGTGAGTGCGGTATGTGCGGTTACCACCCCTCCGAGATAGACGTACGTCAGGACAAGGAGAAGGCTCATACCAATGAGCATGATTGCGCCCTGCAGTGCATCGGTATGCATGACAGCGATTAAACCGCCAAAGACGACATATAAACCGACGATGATGCCAAACCCAAGGAGCGCGGTCTCATAGGGAATTGCGAGTGTGACTTCAATGAATCGTGCCCCTCCGATCAGGATGGCGGCGGTGTAGATAGGCATTGAAAGGATGATGATGATACCACTTAAAAACTGCAGGAATGGTGATTTATAGGCTTTTCCCATAAGATCAGGGAAGGTATAGGCTCCAAGTCTCTTTCCAGCCTCGCGGATACGTTTTCCGAAGAATACAAACGCAATGAAGACACCGATACCAATATTAAACACGGTAAGCCAGATCAGCCCCATCCCGAGATTGGCGGCAACACCGCCGAACCCGACGATCGCGGCAGTGGAGATGAAGGTTGCTCCATAGGAGAGTGCGATGACAAGCGGATGGGTGTTTCTCCCTGCAACCATGTAATCCTCGGCAACCTTTGTTTTGCGGTACCCATAGTACCCGATGCCGATGATCATAAGCAGGTAGATTGCGACCACAATCGAGATGGTCAACGCATCAACTGCCACCGTCAGCCCCTCCATTGCTCCAGTTCAAGAGACCATACACTACGCATGCGATTGCAAACCCAATCGCAAGCAGATACGCAATCCAGATAAACGGATCAGGAATACCAAACATGGCGATAACCTCCGGTACCTCATCATCGTTGCACGGGAGACCGAAAAATAAAGGCGGTCTCCCTATCTAAAGAAGAAAAAGACGAAGTCTGCTACAAAAGAAAGGCAAGGTCCTTTACATCCTGGTAGAGCAGACATGAGGTATCCACATACACGTAATCTTTTCTAGTATATAAATCAGGATGAATTGGTTTTCAGCCTGAGCGCAGCAGAGTTCATACAGTACCTGAGCCCGGTGGGGTGCGGGCCGTCATCAAAGACATGGCCCAGGTGTGCTGAACAGAGCGCACAGAGGACTTCATCCCTTACAAAACCGAGGCTCATATCCGGCTGAATCCGGATATTTGCCTCTGATACAGGCCGTATGAAACTCGGCCACCCGGTGCCGGAGTCGAACTTGTCTTCAGATCGAAAGAGATCTGTCCCGCAACATGCACAGGTATAGATGCCGGGTTTGTGGCAGTCATGATAGATCCCGGTGAATGGGGGTTCGGTATCCTTTCTGCGTGCAACCCGGTAGGTGAGTGGATCGAGCACCGCCTTCCACTCACTCTCACTTTTGCTAATCTCCTCCACTTCATGCATCGTATCCAGAGCAACCGAGTATATTTTGACCATATCTGCACCTCCTAGTGGTTGGGTTATCCTATTGTTCTTATATGGACGAACATTATATACCTATGCAGTTCCTTTTGATTATACAGGAGTGATCCATGAGCACAGGCGGGAATAAACTATCGATATACGGGACAGAAGCAGGTGTCCGTGCAGTTGCCAATCCTGTCCGCCGGAAGATTCTGGATCTGCTGGAGACCGGCGAGCAGAGTTTCGATAGAATCGTTGCCTCATCCGGGAGGGCGAAATCGACGATCTCCGCACACCTTTCAGACCTTGTTGATGAGGGGATCGTCGGATCCCGGCATGGCGAGGATGACGAACGGAAAAAATACTTCTTTTTAACCTCCCGTTGTATCGGAAGCTTCTCTCCATCAGATCGCCTGACTGATGAGCTTGAAGTCTATGCTCTCGAGTACCGTGATGGTAGCATCGATCCCTTTGCCCTGTACAAACTCGTCTACAGGATATTCCGGGTCTCACTCATGATGGAAGGCATCTCTATCGATCCACTTCTCAGACGGTGCGGGGAATCTGTCGGGGAGGCGATCTACCCTGCGGTTTTTGCTGCCGATACAGAAACGCTCCTTTCAAACCTCTCTCTCTTCTGGGAGCATCATCAGCTTGGCAGGATTCACGACACCACCCTTGAACCGCTCTCCTTCTCAGTCTCAAACTGCTTTGAATGTGCCGAGCTCCCGCAGCTGGGGCGTCCTGCCTGTTCCTTTGATACCGGCCTCCTCTCGGTAATCTTTTCAAAACATATGGGGAGAACTGTTCATGCAGTCGAACGGGAATGTTATGCTGCCGGAGATTCCAGGTGCTCGTTTGAGTTTCTCTTCCCTGATGAAGAGGAGACTGGCATTTAATCGAAGACCAGCAGCGCTCTCTCATTCCAGGCACCCTTTTTATATGAAATGCATGGGCATATTCATCATTTTCATTCTGTATGCCTGGTGCCCATGGCGGCATCATGAGCTGTTTTTTCCTGGTATGCAGGGACGTCCAGGGTTTGATTCGTCCACTTTCGATACATTTATTATCAAGAAACAGGGAATTCTCAACAGGTGAGAACGTATGAACTCCAATCCTGTATTTATTGCGCTTATTGCTGCTCTTCTGCTCCTGACAGCTGGTTGTGTTGCCGAAGCGCCTGATGATCAGCCGGCACCTCCACCGTCCCCTGAGATGCTTACATTTGACCAGGCCAATGATGGTGAAACAGTGACGCTGGATACCGGCTCCCGGTTTGCGATCAGCCTTCCTGAGAACCCGACAACCGGGTATACCTGGGATCTTGATGTACCTCCGGGCATTGCTCTGGTAGATGACGAATTCATCCCTGAGGAGACCGGGCTTATGGGTGCACCCGGCACACACATCTGGACATTTGAAGCACGGACGCCCGGAACATACACCATAGATGGAAAAGACATCCGCCCATGGGAGCCTGAAGCCGCACCAGCTGACACGTTTACCCTGACAGTTGTTGTCACCTGATCCGGGAAAAATTACAGGCCTGCACATAACTTCCCTCTTTTTCCAAAAAAGCCATGGTGTACGACAGCATCCCCGGGCCAGAAAGCCTCTTCTCATCCCGGCTATGCCACCGCTACAACAAGAGGTGTATGCACCCTTGCCAACAGAAGGTACATGTAAGAGGCACTCCCATCTCTAGTGTAGGTATGGAAGAAGCACCACGTCTGATGAGATCGCGATCCACCCGGCTGATCGCAGGAGTCTGCGGAGGAATAGCAGAACACTATGGATGGGATCCCTCGCTTGTCAGGATTGCGTGGATCGTCCTCTCGCTTGTCCCGGCATTTCCGGGTATCATCATCTATATCCTTGCCTGGATTATCATACCCGAGGGTGAAGAGGAAAACAAAGCCATTGATGACTCCTACCAGGGGGTATGACAGAGGCTACCTCCTGTCAGCACCCTGATCCATCATCTCTTTTGCCTGCCTGATCTCTTCCCGAAGCTCAATTGCACGTTCAAAATCCAGTGACTCGGCAGCAGCCCGCATCGCTGACTCCAGCCTGATGATCAGGTTTGGGATCTCGTCCTGTGGAACCGCTGAAATGTCTGTCGCCTCGACATCCTTCTCCCTGATCGGTTTTCGGATCGTCTCCGGCACAATCCCGTGCTCTTCATTGAATGCAATCTGCAGGCGCCGCCTCCGTTCTGTCTCTGCAATGGCGCGATTCATCGAGTTTGTCATCCTGTCTGCATACAGCACGACACGCGAATTGACATTCCGGGCAGCCCTGCCGATCGTCTGGATGAGGCTCCGCTCGTTTCTGAGGAACCCCTCCTTATCTGCATCAAGGATGCCGATGAACCCGACTTCAGGGATGTCAAGGCCCTCACGCAGGAGGTTGATCCCAACCAGCACATCAAAGGTGCCGAGCCGGAGCTGCCTGATGATCTCGGTCCTCTCAAGTGTTGTTATCTCTGAATGGAGGTACCGTGCCCTGATCCCGCGGCCGATGAGGTAGTCGGTAAACTCCTCTGCCAGCTTTTTTGTCAGGGTCGTGACGAGGATCCGATCCCCCGCATCAATGGTCTGACTGATCTCTCCGAGCAGGTCTTCTGTCTGGCCGGAGATCGGCCGCACCTCAACCGGTGGGTCAACAAGGCCGGTGGGCCTGATGATCTGCTCCACAACCAATTCAGCATGCTCTCCTTCATAGTCTCCGGGTGTTGCCGAGACAAAGACGACATGCTTCATGTACTGCTCAAACTCGTGAAACTTTAATGGCCGGTTATCAAAGGCGCTTGGCAGGCGGAACCCGTACTCGACAAGGTTCTTCTTCCGGGCATAATCGCCGTTATACATCCCCCGCACCTGCGGCAGGGTCTGGTGGCTCTCGTCTATGATCAGCAGGAAGTCATCAGGGAAATAGTCGAGGAGACAGTATGGCTGTTCTCCTGCCTTTCTGCCGTCAAAATGACGTGAATAGTTTTCGATACCTTTACAGCTCCCCGTCTCCTCGATCATCTCGATATCAAAGAGGGTGCGCTGGCGGAGCCGGTGTGCCTCGATCATACCGAGCCCGGGGAGGATCTCCTCAAGCTCTTCCCGGATCGATACAACTGCCCGTTTCCGCTCCTCCTCGGGGGTGACAAAATGGCGTGCCGGATAGACATGGAAGTACTCCATTGACTCCACCCTCCGCCCTCCGGTCTTCTCGATCTCGGAGATGCGCTCGATCTCATCACCAAAGAGCTCGACTCTGATGATATTGTTGAAATAGCCGGGGATGATCTCGACTGTATCGCCACGGACACGGAACCGTCCCGGTGCGAGTTCGGTGTCATTTCGCTCAAATTGTATCTCAAAGAGCCGCTCGATCAGATCCCGCCTCTGTATCGTCTCTCCAACCCGCAGCTCAAACCCCAGGTTTCTGAAGTGATCAGGGTTGCCGAGGCCGTAGATGCAGGAGACACTTGAGACGATGATGGTATCGTTTCGTGAGAGAAGCGATGCGGTTGCCGAGAGGCGCATCTGTTCGATTTTGGGGTTGATATCAGCATCTTTCTCGATGTACTGGTCTTTCCTCGGGAGATATGATTCCGGCTGGTAGTAGTCGTAGTAGGATACAAAGTATTCCACCCGGTTATCCGGGAAGAAATCACGGAATTCATTATAGAGCTGGGCTGCAAGCGTCTTGTTGTGGGCAAGAACCAGCGTCGGCATCCCAAGCCTCTGAATCAGGTTTGCGATCGTGAAGGTCTTGCCCGATCCAGTCACGCCGAGGAGGGTCTGTTTCCTCATCTCCCCGGCAAACCCGTCTTCGAGGCTTTGAATGGCATCGGGCTGGGATCCGGCGGGTTTATAGTCTGCACGCATCTGGAAACTCATGGGATCACCTTCTTCCTCCGCAGAATCCTGTTGTAGGAGAGGGCAAACCGGTGTGCCTCGTCCCTGATCTCCTGGATAAGGAGTGATTCAGGAGAATCCGGGGTAATTGGGAGGGGATAGGGTATCTTTGGCATCCAGATCTCCTCCTCGCGTTTGGCAATTGCAATAACCGGTATGGCAGAACCAAGCTTTTGGAGTTCTGCCTCTGCAGCATACAGCTGGGCCTTCCCCCCGTCTATGACAACGAGATCCGGAAGATCCCTCCCCTCACGGATCAGCCTGCTGTACCGTCTCCTGACCACCTCCCGGATGGCTCCAGGATCATCACCACCGTCAGCAGTCTTCAGAGAGAATCGCCGGTAACTCCGTTTATCCGGGCGGCCCCCAGTGAACCGGACCATCGCCCCGACTGCGGCTGTTCCCTGGAGATGGGAGATATCAAACCCTTCAATCGTCCAGGGAAGCGTGTGCAGCCGGAGTGTTCGCTGCAGTGCATGTACCCGCTCCTCTCCTGAGAACCAGGTGAGATCCACGTTCTTCCCCGCAAGATCGAGGAGTTCCCGTTTTGCACCCTGTTTTGGGATGGTCAGATCCACGTTCTTCCCCCTGATGCTTCGTAAGTACCCGGTGATGGCATCATCAACTGGTTCTGGTATAATAACTTCCGCAGGAACATCGTGGTCGCTGTAGTACTGGACAAGGAATTCCGAAAGGAACTCAGGCGACTCATCGAACCGGTACTCTTCCTTGCCCATGAGCGTCCCGTTTCTCTGGTGGAAGAGGAGAAGGAAGACCTCGCCACCGGATCGCCGGTAGTGTATGACATCCCCGTCACTGGCATGTTTTCGGGCTGTCATCCGGCGGCCGGAGAGGTTTTCAAGGGCAGTGATGGTATCACGGACTGCAATAGCCGACTCATAGTCGCATCCGGATGAGAGCCGCTCCATCTCCTGCTTCAACTCGGCTATCAGGTGCGTGGCTTTCCCTTTCAGGACCAGCTCTGCCTGCCTGACACGCTCCTGGTATTCTTCTTCGGTGACTGTCCCGGTACAGGGTGCCTTGCAGGTTCCGATATGGTAGCGGAGGCATGGGCGTTTTGGAAGACGACGGCATGAACGGATGCCAAAGGTCTTCTTCACCATTGCAAGGAGGCTGTTTCGCTCACGGCCAGAGACAAACGGCCCGAAGTACCTCCCGTCTTGTCCTGTTCTGCGGGCAATGCCGATCCGGGGGTAGGGATCATCTGAGAGGTGGATGAAGGCGTAGCTTTTCGCATCCTTGAGATCGATATTATATTTTGGCTGGTACTGCTTGATCAGGGTATTTTCAAGGATGAGCGCCTCGGTCTCATCATCTGTTGCAATGAAATCAACAGACCTGATTGCATCCACGAGCACGGCTGTCTTTGGATCGGTGGTCTTTTTGGAAAAGTAGCTCTGCACCCTCTTTCTGAGATTTTTTGCCTTGCCGACATAAATGACGCGTTCCTCCCCGTCCCTGAAGAGATAGGATCCGGGAAGCTCAGGTATGGATGCTGCATCAATCATATCTCTAACATTCGCCTGAGAAACGCTCCCGTATGACTCTCTTCAACTGCTGCCACCTCTTCAGGCATGCCTGCAGCAACAATGTGTCCGCCTGCATCGCCTCCTTCTGGTCCAAGGTCGATGATATAGTCTGCAGACTTGACGACATCAAGGTTATGCTCAATCACAACAACAGTGTTTCCTCTCGAAACAAGACTGTCCAGAACAGAGACAAGTTTCTTCACATCATGGAAATGGAGGCCGGTTGTCGGCTCGTCCAGAAGATAGACCGTCTGGCCGGTTGATCGTTTGGCCAGTTCACGAGTGATCTTGATCCGCTGGGCTTCACCGCCGGAGAGGGTTGTGGCGCTTTGGCCAAGTGCGATATATCCAAGGCCCACCTGGCAGAGGGTCTCGAGCTTCTGCCTGATTGAGGGGATGTTCATAAAGAGATCACGTGCCTCCTCGACACTCATCGCAAGAACATCCGCAATTGTCCTGCCCCTGTACCGGACCTCGAGCGTTTCGCGGTTGTATCGCTTTCCTTTGCATTCCTCGCATTCAACAAAGACATCAGGGAGGAAGTGCATCTCGATCTTGATTGTGCCGTCTCCCTGGCATGCCTCGCACCGCCCGCCTCTCACATTGAAGGAGAATCGTCCGGGTTTATACCCCCGCATCTTCGCCTCTTTTGTTTCTGCAAAGATCTTCCGGATGTCATCAAAGACCTTGGTATAGGTGGCCGGGTTTGATCGCGGTGTCCTCCCGATCGGGCTCTGGTCTATCACGATCACCTTGTCGATCTCCTGGTCAAGGGTGAGGGTGCTGAATGCCCCGGGTGTATGGCGTGACTGGTATACCCTGTTCATCAGGGCGGGGTAGAGGGTCTCGTAGATGAGGGTGGATTTGCCTGAACCAGAGACTCCGGTGACGACAGTGAAGAGTCCAAGCGGTATCCCGCAGTCTATTGTTTTGAGATTATGCTCGCTGCACCCTGAAATCCTGATGCACGGGCCGGGTTTACGTCTCTGGTCTGGTACAGGAATCGTCTCGATTCCTCTGAGATACCGTGCAGTCAGTGACTCATCGCTCTTCAGGATCTCAGGCAGTGTCCCGCAGGCAACAATCTCCCCGCCGTGAATCCCTGCTCCGGGGCCCATATCCACGACATAGTCCGCCTGCCTGATGGTATCTTCGTCATGTTCGACAACAATCAGGGTGTTGCCGAGATCCCGGAGCTGTTTGAGGGTCTCAATGAGGCGGTTGTTGTCACGCTGGTGCAGCCCGATTGATGGCTCATCCAGCACATACAGGACGCCCATCAGGTTGGATCCGATCTGGGTTGCCAGCCGGATACGCTGTGCCTCGCCCCCGGAGAGTGTGCCTGCGTTTCGTGAGAGGGTCAGGTAGCCAAGCCCGACCTGTTCGAGGAAGAGGAGACGGGATCGGATCTCTTTTCTGACCTGTCTTGCTATCTCTTCTTCCTGGGTGGTGAGGGGCAGGGTATCAAAGAACGCAAGAGCTTTTGTAATTGAGAGGTTTGTGACGTCCGCAATTGAATGATCATGGATCTTCACGGCCAGGACCTCATTTTTCAGCCGGGAACCGCCGCAGGAGGGGCATGGTGTGACACGCATGAACTTTTCCAGCTCTTCACGCCGGTATTCTGATTTTGTCTCCCGATAGAGACGCTCTGCCTGCGGGATGAGCCCCTCCCACGCGCCAGTATGTGACCATTCGCCCTCACCGTTCTTCATCCGCATCGAGAACCGAATCTTCTCATCAGATCCATGCATCAGTGTATGATACTGTCTCTCTGTCAGGTTCTCAATGGGTGTGGAGATATCAAATCCCTCATGGGCTGCCACTGCTGCCAGGTACTGCATCCGGTAGCCATCGAGGAAGTTTCTGTAGAGTGCAACGGCACCTTCAGTGATAGCAAGCGACCGGTCAGGAATGATCAGATCGGGATCAAACCGCATCCGGATGCCAAGTCCGTTGCAGGTCCCGCATGCTCCAAACGGCGTGTTGAAAGAGAAGAACCGTGGCTGGAGCTCATCAAAGGAGATCCCGCAGATCGGGCAGGCCATTTCTGCAGAGAAGCACTCCTCAGATCCGTCATCATAGACTGCGATTACCAGGCCTCCCGAACGCTTCACTGCGGTTTCGCAAGCCTCGGCAAGCCGTGACGGTTCCTTTGGATCCAGGCGGTCGATGACGATCTCGATATCGTGCTTCACATACCGCTCAAGCGGGATCTCCTCGTCTGTCCGATGGATTGTGCCGTCGACCCTGATCCTGGCAAACCCTTCTGCATCAAGATCCTTAAAGAGCTGTCCGTATGTCCCTTTCTTCTGCCTGACGATCGGTGCCAGGATGGTGATCCTGGCGGATTCTCGTGCCGACATTGCATCAGCAATCTGCTGGGGGGATCGGGATTCAATTCTGATCCCATGCTCCGGACAGAACGGGACTCCTATTCGTGCAAAGAGCAGCCGGAAGTAGTCGTAGATCTCGGTGACGGTTCCAACCGTACTTCTTGGGTTTTTGGAGGTGGTCTTCTGCTCTATTGATATTGCCGGGGATAGCCCTTCGATAGCATCCACATCCGGCTTATTCATCTGCCCGAGGAACTGCCTGGCATATGCCGACAGTGACTCGACATACCTGCGCTGTCCCTCTGCATAGATGGTATCAAATGCAAGTGTGGATTTGCCGGAGCCGGAGACGCCGGTGATCACTATCAGCTGATCCCGGGGGAGCGTCACCATGATATCTTTCAGGTTATGCTCCCGTGCCCCGCGAATAATCAGATCTTTCATTCGTGCTGTACCTGTTGATCACGGTTGGTTATAGGTATAGAGATGGTGTCAACGGTAGTGGCGTCTGAGAAATGATCTGACCTTCTCCGACTCTATCCACCCCTGGTCCAGCTGGTCAAGGTAGCCCCTGATGATCTCAACCTGCATCCTGATCTCCTCTCCGATCGCCTCATCCCCGCAGCACCCCGCGTACCCGAGGATGACGGTGAGGGGGTTCCTGATATGGTCGCCAAGGATGGCGAACTGCTCGATATTCTCCTCTATCTGGCGGTATGCCGTCTGCTTGATCTCAAAGTCCCGCCGCCGCCTGGTTATGTCGCGGGAGATGGAGACGATGACCATACGGTCACCGAGCATCATCCTGTGGGCATTGATCTCGACCGGGCAGAGCGTTCCATCTGATCTCACCTGCTCGGTCTCAAAGAGGATCTGATCAGAGACGAGGAGCTTCTTCACCTCTCTCAGGATCCCGCCCACCCGCCTGGGAGGGACGATATCGAGCGGAGATCTGGACCTGAGTTCATCCCTTGAGTACCCGAGCCTCCGGCAGGCGATATCATTTACCTCGATGAATGCCTTGGGCTCACCAGTACTGCTGATGGTATAGACGACGATCCCGTCATAACCCCCATGGAAGAGGAGGCGGTACTTCTCCTCACTCTCCCGCTGCTTCGCAAGAGCCGTCTTCCAACGGGTGATCTGCCTGAAAAACCAGAGTGTTTTGCCATCTTCTCTCTTTTGGATGGAGAGTTCGTACCACTGCTTCTCACCGGATGGTGACTGTAGCAGAAGCTCCTTTCCCCTGAGCGGGATCATTCCGGGGAGGGGGCCCAAAATCTCTGCAATCTCTGCCTGATCATCAATCCCACTCTGTCTGAGTATGGATCGGATCATCTGATCCGGATTGGGATAATCGCCCCTCTCCTCTCCGGCAAGCCTCCTGATTGTATCATTTGCATAGATGATCGAATCTTTATCTGAGATCAGGATGCCATCCTCACGTGCATCTCCGATCATTGACAGCAGGGGGGTGTTCATGCTGGTAGTATACTTCCACCTTAATTTTAAAAAAGTTTCTTCTGAATATCTATAAATCCGGAGCGCCAGATTCTCTTCCATGAAGATCCTTGCACTCAATGGGAGCCCGAGGGGGTACCAGAGCTCAACACGGCGCCTTCTGGCTGCTGCCTGCAAAGGAGCGTCAGAGGCAGGTGCAGAGACAAAAATCCTGGATATCTGTGAACTTGAGATCCAGTACTGCAATGCCTGCGGTACATGCTACAGAACCGGGTCATGCATCCTTGATGATGACTTCGGGATGGTGTATGGCAGCCTGCTGTCTTCAGATGGTGTCATCTTCTCGTCTCCTGTCTACATCAACTCGGTGACGGCACAGCTCAAGACATTCATTGACCGGCTTGCTGATGCTGTACACTGCCAGCGTCTTGCAGGCAGGTACGGATGCAGCATCTCGACTGCAGGCGGATCGCATGCAGAGGAGGTTGCAACATACCTCAACAGCGTCATCAATACCCTCGGCGGGGTCGCAACCGGTTCACTTGGGGTCAATATCATGGGAGATCCAGAAGCTGTGGATTCGGCCCTTTCGATGGCAGAAGCACTCGGCCGTGATCTCTGTGACGCTATAGGCGAGAAACGGAGCTACCCTGACCAGGAGGCGGATCTGTTGGTTCTGCGGCAGCGCATGATCGATCTTGTTCTGGCAAATAAGGATGAATGGAGATCCGAATATGAATACTGGGAGAGCAAGGGGGTATTTTCATAACGTCTGGTTCAGGCCCCCGATTCGCCTGATGATATCCCCGGTGTGGGATCCGTTCCAGTAGAGGCGGCTGCATGACGGGCACCGATAAAACGTGAATCCGTCCGTATCCGGCGGTGCATATGGTGTCTTCTCGATCTCCTCCCTGTCTGCATCCTCAAGTAGTGTGTTGCAGCGCGAGCAGCGGATCAGCCTCACCGAGAGCGTGATAACCCCCTGCTCCTTCAGGTACCGCACCTGGTCAAGAACGTCAGATGCCCCGATATAGATGCCCACATCCCCTGCCCGCACTGCCAGTTCACGATCACGGGTAAGGAGGATACGATCCTCCGCTTCTGCCCATGCTAGCAGGGTGGTGTCTTCACGGGGATCTCCCGGAGGAAGGCTGTCGGCACTCTCGCAGTCATAGCCGAGGAACCGAAGATACCGGGTGAGGGGACCAAGCATCCGGTCAACGAGAAATGCAGGCTCAGGTGTCATGGGAGAAGAACCGGTATCAGGTGGCCGCAGTTGCCACACCGGTTGCCAACAAGACCGGTCAGGTGAGCAGCATGGCCGCCCCTCTGGATCAGATGCTCATTGCATGACGGGCACCAGGTGTCTGTGTAGGCAGATCCCACCACATTGCCGAGATAGGGGTATACCAGTCCCAGTTCCCGTGCCCGCTCATAGATTGCTTCAAGCCGGGGAACCGGTGTCGGTGGCGGATGGTGCATCCGGTAATCCGGGCGGTAGCGGGTGAAATGCATCGGCGTTTCGGGACCAAGGCTTTCGATCACCCAGCTGATCAGGCTGTCAATCTCTGCTGGGTCATCATTTACACCGGGGATGATCAGGCTGACGGTCTCGATATGCATCCCATGCTCATGCGCGCGGATGGTTGCGTCAAGGACCGGCTGGAGTCGGCCGCCACAGACCTTCCTGTAAAAATCGTCATTGAACGCCTTGATATCCACACGGAAGGCAGTAAGCATGGGTGCCAGCTCATCCAGCGCCTCTTCGGTGATATAGCCGTTTGTGACATAGATCGTAGAGAGTCCCTCTCTGCGGGCGATTGTTCCCATATCAAGTGCATATTCGTGCCAGATGGTCGGCTCATTATAGGTCCAGGTGATACTCTCCGCACCTGATTGCTTTGCCATGCTGACACCATCTGCCGGGGGGATCGTCTGAAGCGGGATGGATTCTACGCTTGCCTGGGAGATCTCATGATTCTGGCAGTGGCGGCACCTGAAATTGCAGCCGATTCCGCCAAACGATAAGGTGGATGTCCCGGGAAGAAAATGGAACAGCGGCTTTTTTTCAATCGGGTCAACTGCAGCCGATGCCACCTTTCCATAGGTCAGGGAGATAAGCGACCCCTCCACATTTTTGCGGACACAGCAGATGCCTGCGTGCCCCTCCTTGATCAGGCAGCCGTGGGGGCAGAGCCGGCAGCGGATGGCATCCTCCTCACGCATCCATAACCGTGCGATACCAGGTCTTTCTTTTGTCATTCCCATACCTCTCATACACGTTTTCTCCCCAATCTATAATGCGGCATTATATGTGATCCATGATGAAATGATCTGGGTATCATGAAGAAAGTAGTTATCTCGCTTGGAGGGTCGGTCCTTGTCCCCACACTGGATTCCCACCTGCTTGGTGAGTGGGCGGCCACGCTCCGGGAACTTGCGCAGCACTATTCTGTCTTCTGCGTCTGTGGCGGGGGTGGAGAAGCCAGGCGGTATATCTCGGTCTGCCGGGGGCTTGGGCTTGATGATGGAACTGCAGATGAGCTTGGCATCATGGTGACACGGATCAATGCGTTCCTCCTCCTCTCTGCGCTTGGGGATGCAGCATACCCCACGGTTCCGGCAACCTACCGGGAGGCAAAAGAGGCCGCGCTTCATCAAAGGGTTGTGGTGATGGGTGGTGTTGCCCCCGGCCAGACCACCGATGCGGTCTCGGCAGTGCTTGCCGAAGAGGTGTCAGCTGACCTCCTGGTGAATGCAACAGCAATCGATGCGATCTATTCGGCAGATCCAAAGAAAGATCCCGCTGCAGAACGCTATTCCCGGATCACCCCTGCGAACCTGATTGATATCATCATGAAGGAACGGATGGGTGCGGGATCAAATATGATAGTCGATCTGCTGGCAGCAAAGATCGTGGAGAGGAGCAATATTCCGTTTATCGTGATGGATGGCAAAAATCCGGCTCTTGTCAAAGATGCGATCATAGCCGGACGTTTCGACGGAACAGTTGTGTCGGACCAGCAGAGAAACGTTCTCCCGCTCTGATAATGGCGGAAAAGAACGATACCTATTTTTAGACTGAACCCGAATAAGATAAGGTCACGGGGTAGTAGGGTAGCCTGGTCCATCCTAGAGCGTTTGGGACGCTTTGACCGCAGTTCGAATCTGCGCTACCCCATTATGGACAAACAGACTGCTCTTCTTGTTTATTCCCGGCTTTCAGGCCTCTATCCTCATACCAGCACGCAGTTTCTCGAGTCAGCGAATCCGTTCCAGTGCCTGGTACTGACGATCCTCTCTGCACAGACAACAGACCAGACTGTGAACAGGATTGCGCCACTGCTCTTTGAACAGTATCCGACAGCAGAGGCGCTTGCAGACGCTGATCTTTTTGAACTGGAAACGGTTATCCGGCCAACCGGGTTCTACCATGCAAAAGCAAAACATATCCAGGGGGCTGCGCGGACCCTGCTTGAATGGTTTTCCGGCCGTGTACCTGATACCATGGACGAGCTCCTGATGCTTCCGGGAGTCGGGCGGAAGACGGCAAATATCGTCCTCGATCATGCGTTCTCAAAAAATGTCGGCATTGCAGTGGATACCCATGTACGCAGGCTTGCACAGCGCATCGGTTTCTCTGACTCCTCAAACCCTGACCGGATAGAAGAGGATTTAATGGCCATGTTTCCGCAGGAGATCTGGGGTGAACTGACGTACTGTCTCATCCGGCATGGGAGGGAGGTCTGTTCGGCACGAAAACCTGCCTGTCCCTCCTGTGCCATTGCATCACTCTGCCGGTATGGGCAGTCAGAATAATAGTGATAACAGAACAAAGAAGCAGTAGGAGACGAGTGCAGCTGCTGGTACCGTGATGATCCAGGCAGCCACGATCTCCCTGACAATACCCCACCTGACAGCAGCAGGACCCTGGGTTGAGCCTGCCCCCATGATCGCTCCGGTGATTGCATGGGTTGTTGAGACAGGAATTCCAAGTGTTGACATCGCCGAGAGTACCATCCCTCCTGATGTGGATGCCGAGAATCCCTGGAACGGGGCAATCTTCGTGATATCATGAGCCATCTTGTCTATTACCCGCCACCCTCCGAGAAGTGTTCCGAGGGATATCGCACCACATGAAGCCAGAATAACCCAGATAGGTACTTCAAAGACAGAGATGTATCCTGCGGCAAGAAGGATCGCAGTAATGATTCCCATGGCGTTCTGGGCATCGTTTGCGCCATGACCGATTGCGTGAAGTGAGGCAGCGGCTATCTGGAGCTTTTTAAAGAGATTGTTCATCTTACGTGGCGGTCCCGCACGAGACAGGAACCTCATGATCATCCCTGAGAGGGTATATGCGGCAATAAAACCAAGGACAGGTGAGATGATAATGAAGATCGCAACAGCAAATATGCCCCGTATCTCGATCAGGCCAAGCAGCATCGAGATCGGGATCGCAAAGGCAAAACCGATCAGCGCTCCGAGAGCAGGATACTTCATATTGCGATCCCCCATGGCAAGGGCGAGACACCCGAAGATGAACCCTCCAACAAGTGTTCCAATTATTCCGTAATAGACAAAACCGGTCATTGCTGCTGTTGTTGGCCATAAGACAGCAACTATACCTCCTGCAGCAATACCCGCCCCCATGATCCCACCAACCAGAGAGTGGCTCGCTGATACGGGTATTCCAAAATGCGAACAGAAATAGAGCCAGAACACTGCTCCCACAAGACCGATGACGACAAGCGAGGGGGTGAGCAGATCGGGATTCACAATCGCGGTTCCGACTGTCTTTGCAACAGCAGTACTGAACAGAAACGGGCCGACCAGGGTGAAAAAAGCAGCAAGGACAATCGCCTTCAGGGGGGTTAATGCCCGGGTTGCAACAACGGTAGCGATGACGTTTGCCGCATCATTTAGCCCGTTGACGAAATTGAAAAGCAGGGCGAGTGCAATCCCGGCAATGATCAGCAGTTCCATATATGCTCACGAATAGCGAATTGCAATATCGGCAAGGACATTTGCCGCATCCTCGCACCTGTCTGTCGCCTCTTCAAGGCTCTCATAGATCTCTTTGAGCTTGATGATACGGATCGCATCCTCGCTTTTGAAGAGATCCTGGATTGCATGTGAGAGGACATCATCTGCAAGGTTCTCAAGCCTGTTTATCTCGATACATTTCTGTTCAAGCAGCTTTGGATTCTTGAGCGATCGGATCTCCCTGACCGCTTTTGCGACCTCTGCAGCACAGAAGTAGACGATCTTGGCAAATTCCCTCATATATGCATCCGTCTCTTCAATGCCGTAATTCTGCATCTTCCTGGCAGTGTTGTCAATAAAATCCAGGATGTCGTCAAGTGCAGTCGTCAGGCGGGAGATCTCTGCAGGCTCAAGGGGGGTGATAAAACTCCGGCTCAGCTCGGCAAAGGCATGATGCGCCAGTGAGTCTCCCTGATGTTCGAGTTTTTTAATCTCCCTGATCTTTCTGTCGACATCCTCATAATCATCGACAAGATCGACAAGGAGCCGTCCAGCCTCCGCAGTAGTATCTGCGAGCTGCTCGAAGATATCATAGAAGATATATTCTTTTGGAAGAATCCAGTCTCGTATACTCACAAGACACCACTCTTAGAACGTAGTGGAAAGATAAAAAGGTCGTGTTTTGACATCGCACCATCTCTGTTCAACATCTCAAATCAGTTGCCCCGTCCGGAACCGTTTCAATCAAAACAACTGGTTTTATTCGCTGCCAGTGCCGGATGCTTCCCTGCACCCGATAAATTCACGAATCATCCGTGCAGCAACCCCCGCGGTCTGTTCTGAATCGCAGGGAAGCACCTCAACATAATCAAATGCAACCGCCAGAGGTGCAAGCGCCCGGATGACGGATCTGAGATCCCAATGGGTGATACCGAAAGGATCAGGCGTCCCAAGCCCCGGAGTCAGGCACGAATCGACTGCATCTGCATCTATTGAGAGGTAGAGGGGATCAGATCTGATCATTTCCTTCACCTCACGCAGGATCGCATCAATACCTCTCTCCCTCACCATATCTGCTGTATAGACGGTATGCCTGGCTGCATGGGCAAACTCCTCTTTTGAACCGCTCCGTGCGCCGATGATGATGATATTCTCAACTCCCATCTCCTCAACCCGTGCAGAGACACAGTCATGGTTATACCGGCTGCCCCGGTATTCGTCCTGGAAATCGAGATGAGCATCACAGACCAGATACCAGCGGGGCCGCACAGCGCGCACAGCACCGATCGTGATCGAATGCTCTCCACCAAGCATCACCGGCACTTTTCCGTCTGCGAGGATCATTGAGACCGTATCTTCGACCTGGTTTGTGACCGATTCGGGGTCAGTTTCCGTATACATATCACCGAGATCGCAGAAGGGAACGTCTGTGAGGTCGAGATCATACTCCGGCATATAGGGTTCGAAATTGTAGGAGACGGCCCGGATGGCGTTTGGAGCCGCCCGTGTGCCTGGCTTATACGATGTTGTGCCGTCATAGGGCACGCCGAATATGACATACCGTGCCTCGGTATAGGAGGCTTCAGCATCGGCAAAAAGTGGGGTTGCAAAAGATTGCATATTCTAGATGTCAAGCTTCCGTTTGCCCATTGATTCGATATATGGGAGCTCTTTCCCTGGCTCAGCTTTTCCGAGCTGATCATCCTCAACAGCAAGATCGAAATTTGTGTAATCTTTCATATCCATGAATGATACGACATTGCCAGCAATACTGATCACCTGTCCGCTCTTCCGCTCGACAATTGGTGTGTAAATCTTCGCGCCGACAGGTGCAACGAATGAGCGCTTGACACCGTCAAAGATACCGGTTGCCTCAATACGTGCCTTTGCCGCACCATGCTTGCCGGGCTTTGAGATAGAAATACTCTGGATCTTGCAGGGTTCTTCTTCAATGACAACGTAACGCCCTTCTTTGAGCTTCCCAACTTCTGTCTGTTCTTTCATGATGTTTACTCGCAGGAGTAATTTATTGAATCCGAAGAACATAAAGACAACGCAGGATGAGAGAAACACCCTTCCTTGCTGCCTGCCGTTCCATCCAGCTGGCATTACAGAGAGAGATCGCGTCTGTTCCTGGTACTGATCAGGGTGGGCAGATCGTCGGGATGGGTGCGGATCAATCCCCGACAAAGGCCATAGATCAGATTGCAGAGCGATGCGTCCTCAGTCTGCTTGAGGATGCAGGGATCTGCAGCATGGTGCTGAGTGAAGAGGCTGGCATGGTCTCCATGCCGGGTGAGCAGGGAACAATCTATCTCGATCCAATTGATGGAACCTTCAATGCCGTATCAGGGATTCCGTTTTATGCCCTCTCTCTTGCATATGGTGAGGGCGGCGCTATCCAGGAGGGTTTTGTGCTGGATCTCGCTTCTTCAGAGGAGTTCTATGCGGTTCGTGGCGGTGGTGCATACTGCAATGGCTCCCCGATACATGTATCATCTGTCTCGCTCTTAGAGAAGAGTGCAATGAGCCTGTATGGCAAGAAGTTTGATCCCGGCCGCGCCATGCAGCTGGGCAGCAGGATCCGGCGCTGGCGTCTCTTTGGAGCATCTGCACTCGAGCTCTGCTATGTTGCCTGCGGCAGGCTGGATGGGTTTGTCGATCTCAGAAACACACTCCGCGTAACCGATGCTGCAGCAGGAATGCTCATCTGCAGGGAGGCTGGCGGCATGGTATCGGGACTGGATGGAACACCTGTTCATTTTCCAGATGATGTCGGGGTTGGGAGGTGCATGGTGGCGACAAATGCTGCGATCCACCGGAAAGTGATCGAATACCTGAGGTGACGCATGCGTTTCTTTCTTTTCTCACGGATAGACCGCGCTGAGGCGGTTGCATTTGCAGGCAGCCTTGCTGCGGATCTTGCCTCTGCAGGCCATGAGGTTCTCTTAGAAGAGAATACTGCCCATAAGCTCCATAAAGATGGCATAGGTTTTGATGATATGCCCGGGAAAGCCGATATCGTGGTTGCTATCGGTGGAGACGGCACCGTGCTGCGGGCGGTCTCGGCAATGAAGCACCAGGTCCCGATCATCGGGGTCAACTGGGGTGAAGTCGGGTTTTTGGCGGATCTCGAACGCGGCCATGCCTCATCGTTTCTCAGATCCCTTGAACCTGGTTTTCCCATCGAGAAGCGGATGCGCCTCTCGTTTGAAGATGAGACCGGCAGCATTGGAGAGGCCCTGAATGAAGCGTTGATCGTCACCTCGCGCCCTGCCAAGATGCTCAGGTTCTCTATTGTCATTGATGATATCGTTGCAGAGACATTCCGGGCAGACGGGGTCATCCTCAGCACGCCGACGGGATCGACTGCCTATGCGATGAGCGCAGGCGGGCCTATTGTTGATCCGGGGATAGACGGGGTCCTGCTTGTGCCACTGGCGCCATACATGCTCTCATCACGGCCGCATATCATCTCAACAGAGAGAAAGATAGAGATCCGCCTTGAGAGTGACAAACCGGCAAACCTTGTGATCGACGGGGTGGAGATCAGGCGGCTTGGTCTCTCTGCCTCAATCCGTGTCAGACGTTCAGAGCACCCGGCACACTTCATCACGGCCAGGCGGACCTTCTTTGAGAAGGTTGAGCAGAAACTCAGGCGTCTCTGATCATCAGGTTTATCTTGAAGCGAACAAAAGGGGTCTTCAGGAGCGAAAGAAGAAGGTGACGAAACGATGGAAGATATGCAATCAGATCCGGAGTATGCAGCACTAGCAGGGGTGCTGAAGAGCGAACTCAGCCTCACAGGCTCTCCTGTGGCAATCAGACTGGCAGGATCAGAGAAAGAGATCCCCTCCGGTATGGAAGAGGCTGAGTCGGAGATGCGGCACTGCCAGATGGTCTCAATGGCACGAACCGATGGCAGATGTTTCTATGCCCCGGTTTCAAAACACACGTGTATGGGGGGGAGCTGGGCACTTGGCCTCCGCGAACGCACCCCGTCTCTTGCTTCAGGGGAGTTCTACTATGCACTTGGGAAGTACGAGAGCTGGGCTGCCTGCCGTCGGACCATCGATCGGATCCCGCATCTGCCTTCAGGCGGGACATATGCAACCCTGTATGCACCACTTGAATCAACACCGTTTGCCCCCCACGTTGTGCTCATTGTGGCAGAACCCCGTCCGATGCTGAAGATGGCCCAGTCGCTCCTCTACCGCCTGGGTGGCCGAATTCATGCGGAGATGTCGGGTATCCAGTCAGTCTGCTCGGATGCGACTGCAATGGTGTACCTGAACGGGGATGCGAATATCTCGCTTGGCTGTGACGGCTCAAGGAAATTCTCCGGGATTGCAGATGGTGAGATGGTGATGGGGCTGCCTGCCGAACGGCTCGGCGAGATTGCAGACCTGCTCCCGATCATCAGCGGTGCGAAGGGTTCAAAGAAATAATTCCTTTTTGATCTCCGAATCCTTCTTATCGGTATGTGACGATTTATACAACAGGGAGTGATCCAGAGTGCAGATCTCAATGAAGCTCGAGTTAAAGGATACACCGGGGCAACTGCTTGGGGCATTAAAACCCATCTCGGATATAGGTGGCAATATCATTACTATCATCCACCAGCGCGATCCGACATCAACTGCAAATACCCTGACCGTGGATGTTGTTTTGGAACTCCCTGAGAAGAAACTGGATACACTGATCCAGATCCTCCGGGACCGGGGCTGCGGCGTGATCCGGATCGGCAAGGAGCGGCTCCTCCAGAAACAGACCCTGATCATGATCGGTCATCTGATGCATACGGATCTGACGGACACAGTTGATCAGATTGACCAGACCGGGTATGCAGAGGTCTCTGAACTCCACATGGTGATGCCCGCAATAAACGAGCCTTCAACTGCAAAGATGACGATACGTGCCGTTTCTCCAGAGGATATGCAGCGGGCGGTTGCACTCCTCCATTCGGTCTCCAGACGAAAAAATATCCTTGTGCTCGAACCGCTGGAGGGTGTGGAATGAGGATTGCCATCATCGGATTTGGGGCAGTTGGCCAGGGACTTGCCCGGGTGCTTGCCGCAGACGATCATGGCTTCAGCGTGACAGCAATTGCTGATTCGAAATCCGCAGTCATCGCGCCAGAAGGACTTGATCCTGACACAGTGCTCGCTTTCAAGAGAGAGACCGGCCTCTGCGGTACAGCCGGCCTTGCTGCATCTGATATCCTTGCTTCAGGTGCCTTTGATATTCTGGTCGAGACGTCGCCGACAAATGCAAATGGCGGAGAACCTGCGACGTCGATCATCAGGTCTGCCCTTAGTGCTGGAAAGCATGTTGTCACCTCCAACAAGGGGCCGATCGCCTGTGCCTTCCAGGCGCTGCAGGAGACTGCCGATCAATCCGGCGCCCATCTCATGTACGAGGCGACGGTTGCCGGTGCTGTTCCGATCGTCAATGCACTCAGGAGCGGGCTTGCAGGGAACTCTGTCCGCTCTCTTCACGGTATTCTCAATGGCACCTGCAACTATATCCTGACACGGATGCGTGACGAGGGCCTGACCTACTCCCAGGCGCTCCAGGAAGCACGCGATCTCGGGTATGCGGAGGCTGATCCGACCTATGATGTCCAGGGGATCGATACCGCGATCAAGCTGGTGATCCTTGCAAACACCATCCTCGGGATGAATGTGGACCTGGCAGATGTGGAGATCAATGGTATCGACCTGATCACCGCCGAGTCGCTGACGCTGGCTGAAGACCAGGGTGCCACGATTCGGCTGATCGGGGAGATCCTGCCTGAGAAGAACCAGGTCAGGGTCTCGCCCCGTCTTATCCCGCTCGATCACCCGCTGGTTGTTGACGGGACACTGAATGCGATATCTGTCTGCTGTGACCTTGCCGGGCCTGTAACCTTCATCGGAAAGGGTGCAGGCCCGATTCCCACTGCAAGTGCAATCCTTGCTGATCTCATACTGATCAGGAACTGCCATGGCCGGGGTGCTTGAGAAGAGGAATAAAATCCTCTCCCTGATGAGGCGTATAACGCTTGAAGACGGTTCGTTTACTGTTTCACAGATAGCTGGTGCTGTTGGTATCCCAAGGACTACTGCCCAGGACTGGATCAACCGTCTTCTCGAGGAGGAATGTATCATCCTCGATTCCCCCGGCAAAGGGAGGGAACCTGCACGGTATGTCGCCCGGACAGCACTGCCGCAGACACTCTGCAAGCGGATCTTTACAACCTGTGATGATGATATCGTCGAGATCTACCATGAATGTATGAGTGCCGGGTGTGCGGCTTTCTGCAGGCATCATCACGGCCGCACCGGCGGTGTGCTGACACATGTCAAAAGGGACGGGACCCTTCTCCGGGAACGTGGAGCGATCGGCTCAGTCTCTGCGGATGTGGGGCTTTCACCGCTCCCGGCAGTTGGTGTCATCTCGATTCAGCGGGAAGATGACAGAATCGTCCATACCATCCGGTCTTTCGGTGGCCCGTCCTATTCGCTCACCGAGATGATGTCACGTGCCCGGGGTGTTCTGGGGGTTTCAACCCGACGGAGCGGGACGATCGTGGAAGGCGATGTCTATACAAAGGCACTCTCGCTTGTTGTCGTCGGGGTTGATGATACCGACTCCGCTGGTGATGGTGCGACATTTGCCCTTGCCTATGCCCTGCTCCAGCAGCTCGGCAGGACTGAGGGGGTGAAGCCGATTGCCCACCAGGTTGCCATGCTCTGGCCGGGGGTTGCCAATAAGACTGCTGGCAACTCATGCAGCCTCATCGAGTTTGCTGCTGAGCCCGATCATCTGGATGCGATCATTGATCAGGCGATCTCGTTTGTCTCAGGTGAGTCTGCCTCAGAAGAATGGGGGGTTGCGGTCAGAGTTGGGATCAGGGTACACCCCTTGCTTCGTGCCTATGGGGCAAAGGTCCGGCGGGAGGAAATTACCCGCGAGGAGGCAGCGGCTCTGGCTGAAGAGACCGGTATCCGTCTTGCCGGGGGGAGGGGGGTTATCGGGGCTCTTGCTGCTGTCTCGCTCCATGGATGCGATGAGGAGACGCTGCTCAACCCAAATATTGAAATCTGATCTCTCAGGTTGTATACCCGGTTTTCCAGCCCGTCTCATTCTGCCTGGTGAGCATTGCAACGATTGCATCCACCAGTGTTTCTTTCATCACCATTCCTTTCTCAACACTTGCCTTTGTCGGATCTCCTGTTGCGCCGGTATCGGTTATCTCTGAAGAGAGCCAGATCATCTTCCCAAACTCCGGGAGGTCCGGGACCCGTCCCCTGGCGAGTTCCGGCTGGCAGAGCTCTTCAAAGAGTGCAAGGCCAATTGAGAGTTCTCCCTCGCCGCCGTGTCCAAGCCCTCCCCAGACCTCGAAGAAGCCATCCGGAAGGAGGGGCCCGAGGCTTTCCCACCATGCACCGAGTGTGATGATATTCATATCCGGATGAGCGGCCTTCACCTTGAGTGCGGCAATCTCGATTGGTGCGATATTGCCGTCATGACCATTGAGAATGAAGATGTTCCTGATGCCCTCACGATACACCGAGAGCAGAATATCCCTGATAATGGCAGTCTGGGTCTCAAAACCAAGCGAGACGGTGAAAGAGAAGTTGCGGTACTGATCAGATGCCCCATAGGGGACAACCGGAAGGACGGCTGCACCGGGGATCTTCTCTGCAACCTCTTCGGCAAGGATTGCGGCAGTAAGTGCGTCTGTTCCAAAGGGAAGGTGGCCGCCGTGGCTTTCGAGGGATCCAAGTGGGAGGATCACGATGTCAAACGGATGATCCCGATACTCTGCTGCCGTCATCTGCTGGATCAGGTGGGGGTTCTTTTTCATATTGCAGTCTGAATGCTGATCTTGTTCTTCTACCTTTTCCCTGTCTGGAGAACCGGGTTTCTCAAGATTCTATAATGAAGGGAGTGTTCATCGCCCGATCCGATTCTTTCTTATAGCATCAACCCTTACGTCTCTGGATATGACAACAGTAGCAATTGGTGATCATGTTAAGGTCCACTATACCGGTACACTCGAAGACGGCGAGGTTTTTGATTCGTCGCTCGAACGCGAACCGCTTGAGTTCGAAGTCGGTGCCGGCCAGGTGATTGCAGGGTTCGATCAGGGTATCGAAGGTATGGAGGCAGGAGAGTCCCGCCGCATTGAAGTACCTGCAGACCAGGCATATGGCGAGCGCAACGAAGAGATCGTCTTCCCGGTACCAAAGGACCAGTTCCCACCGGATATCTCTCCAAGTGTCGGAGACCGTTTCCAGGTGCAGGTTGGAGAAGACCAGGTGATTGAAGTCGGTGTTGCCGAGATCAATGATGACTCGATCACACTTGATGCAAATCACCCGCTCGCCGGAAAGAACCTCATCTTTGAAGTAACGCTTGTTGAGATTGTTGAGGCCTGAAAAAGCGTCCTCGTCACCCTTTTCTTTTTTTTGAGCATAGTGCTGGTGTGTAGCCTGACGTCTCGCTGCCAACGCACCATGCAGTACCCGTATCGGGATGTTTGTGTTGAAGCCTTGGGATGGGTTTAAAAAAAAGTGTTTAGAAGTCCGTCATGATACGGAACTGATCGATCTCTTCCTGGTTGATCTCTGCTAAGAATTCTTCTGCTGCGTTCTGGATATTCTTGCTTGCGGTGATGGCACGGCCGACAACAATGATGTCTGCACCTGATTCAAGGGCTTTCTTAACTACATTCACCCGTATGCCGCCAGCTGTTGCTACCAGCACCTTCCCGCCTGCAGCCTTCCTGATTGCGGGGATGTCGCCCCAGGAATAGTCTGATCCCTCGGCATCGATTGCCCTGTGCATCTCAACGATGTGGGGGAGGGCGTTTGCCTGTGCAAGTGACTTGACCAGGTCAACCGGGCTCTTGACATTGAGCATATCGATGATCGCATAGATTCCGGTTTTCCGGGCCTCTTTGACGGCTTTCTCAATGGTTGAGACTGGTGCAAGCCCTGAGATGACGACTGCGTCTGCTGAAGCGTTTGCACACATCCGTGTCTCGAGGTTTCCGGTATCGAGTGTCTTGAGATCGGCGATGATGAAGGAGTTTGGCCTGATCTTTCGGATCTCGCTGATGACCTGGAGGCCGAACTGCTTGATGAGCGGCGTGCCCGCCTCAATGATCAGGTGGTCGTTTGCGGGGAGTTCTGTTAAGACCCGTTCAACCTGTTTCATATCAACAAGATCCAGTGCAACCTGGAGATATGGCGGGTTCCAGAGACGCTGAACCTTGAATCCCATAACAGCGTGTGCTGCCCGGTCTTTCTCATGGAGGATCGTCTTCTCGTCAGGGAACTGTTCAAATGCCCTTGAGAGCGAGAGTTTCATTGCGCCGTAATTGAACCGGTAGATCTTATTGTAGTCTTTTGCATCCGGCGCAAGGTAGACACTGGCGATGATGACGATATCATCGATATTCATACCGGCAAAGAGCCCCTCTTCCAGGCTGTCGGCAACTGCTTTTGCGACTGCCGCCTGAACTGGTCCAAACATCTCGTTTACCTGTTCTGTCCGTTTCAGCGTCACTTTCGGAATGATGACGGTTGCGGGTTTTGTCAGGAGATTTGGTCGGATCACAGCCAGAAGAGGCGTGTGTCCTGCCGAGAGCTGGGATAGTGCATTGGCAAATGCGGTTCCTACAGGCCCGTTCTTATCTCCTACCAGAAGATCGATGTGCGCAAGTTCTGCGCCATCTCCAACTAATGCTTCACCTATTGCATACATACAGATGTTCCTGCCTTGCTGTATTGATATGATTCGTAATTATATAAATTGTCAAGCAGCTGTCTTTCGATCAACCTGCCTGCAGGTTTCCTGTTATTTCAGAATAAGAGTGGCAATGTGTGGGAAAAAGGTGGGGTCGGTGAGATTTGAACTCACGATCGACGGGTCTCTCCGACAGGCGTGAGAAGCGGATAATTGTGCATCAGCGCTCCAACGGGTCATCATCTTAATCAAATCAGCAGACCCGATTGTTCATCATACGCCAAGACCGCTGGAGCCCGTCGCCATACCGGACTAGGCCACGACCCCCTTTTGTCCAATATAAAATTGTGCTATCCTGATTTAAATATTCCGAACTATTGTTTCGATACTTTTTTTCTCCTGTAGCTGTTACGTGTTAAGGAATGGTGGTTGGCAGTTATGCATGCGGTGTCTCGGAGATACCGCTGATGGGTGAGACGATTGGTGATATGCTCAATCGTATCGCAGCGAAATATCCGGATACCGAAGCTCTTGTTTCTGTACACCAGGGAATACGGTATACCTACCGGGAATTTCTTGAAGAGGTGAACCGCTTTGCCCGCGGGCTGATGTCGCTTGGGGTTGAGCGCGGTGACCGTGTCGCAATCTGGGCTCTGAATTATGCTGAATGGGTCATTATCCAGTTTGCCACAGCAAAAATCGGGGCTATCATGGTGAATATCAATCCTGCATACCGGACTTATGAGCTTGAGTTTGCCCTGAGGCAGGCCGAGGTCCAGACCCTGATTCTGCAGGATTCATTTAAGACATCCGATTATGTCGGCATGTTCTACGAGGCATGTCCCGAGGCGCTAGAGTCACGGCCCGGAAAGATCAAAGCCGATTCATTTCCTTTCCTCAAACATGTCATCTTCATGGGTGAAGAGAAGAAGAGCGGGATGTTTACCTGGAATGAGATTTGCGAGAAGGCTGGCGAGGTATCATCAGCTGAGCTCACAGAACGGGAGGCTGTTTTGGAGTTTGATGATCCAATCAATATCCAGTATACGTCCGGAACAACCGGGTTTCCAAAAGGGGTTGTCCTCTCCCACCACAGTATCATGAATAACGGGTTTATCATCGGCGAGGGGATGCGGTTTACCGAAAAAGACCGGCTCTGTATTCCGGTTCCGTTCTATCACTGTTTTGGGATGGTGCTCTCAAACCTTGCCTGTGTAACCCATGGGTCGACGATGGTCCTCCCCTCCCCTGTCTTCAATGCAGGTGCGGTGCTCCAGGCGATCCAGGATGAGCGCTGTACAGCTGTTCATGGTGTTCCAACAATGTTCATCGCAGAACTGTCGCATCCTGATTTTGACTCTTTTTCACTTGATACGCTCAGGACCGGGATCATGGCGGGATCTCCCTGCCCGATAGAAGTGATGAAGGAGGTGAATACCCGGATGCATATGTCCGAGATTGTCATCGTCTATGGCCAGACCGAGACGGCACCCGGGGTGACGATGTCGACAGTGACGGATCCCCTTGAACGGCGGGTATCTACTGTCGGGCGTGTGATGCCGCATACCGAGCTGAAGATCATTGATCCCAATACCCGGCGGCTTGTGCCACGGGGAGAGCCGGGCGAGATCTGTGCCCGCGGATACATGGTGATGAAGTGCTACTACAACAATCCAAGCGCTACCCATAACACCATTGATCCAAATGGATGGAACCATACCGGCGATCTCGGTGTCATGGATGAGGAAGGATATTTCCGGATTGTCGGGAGGCTGAAAGAGATGGTGATCAGGGGTGGCGAGAATATCTATCCCCGCGAGATCGAGGAGTACCTGCATAACCATCCGGCGATAGCGGATGTCTATGTGATCGGGGTTCCTGATATCAGGTATGGCGAGGAGCTGATGGCCTGGGTGAAAGTTGAGGATGGCGCTACCCTGACCGAGGAGGAGATCCGTTCGTTCTGCAAAGGCCGGATCGCCCACTTCAAAATACCCCGCTACTATATGTTCGTCGATTCGTTCCCAATGACCATCTCTGGCAAGATCCAGAAGTTCAAGATGCGTGAGATCGCAATTAAAGAGCTCGGTCTTGAGGATGCCGAGAGCGTTGAGACTGCCTGACCCTCTCAATTCTGATCTTAAACCCACAGAAGGCTTGATAACCCTTCACCACAACCCTTTCCCATGGGGTATGAGATAGTTCTCATCGATCTGGGTGAGAAGGATAAACTCCTGTCTTCGCTTGACAGGTCCCGGCTTTACGAGGTCAGAAGCGAGATCCATGGGTGCTGTATCAAGCTGCTCACGGATTCGGATGAGGTGAAGAACCGCTATTCCGAGAACTTCTTTTTTGCATCGCAGTCGATCCGGTCGCATGGCCGTCTCTTTGTCCTCGAAAACGAGGCGTTTCCCGAAAACGCAGTCCGGTACGATCCCGTCTCAAAGACAGCATTCCTCTTTAATATGACCTATTACGGGTGGATCAAGTCGATTGCACTTGCTCTTGCGGGCGATATCCTGGAAGACGGCCACGGGATTGCGTCGTGTCATGGTGCCTGTCTGGATTACCGGGGTGAAGGCTTTGCGATCGTCGGGACGTCGGGTGCAGGAAAGACGACCCAGACATATGGGTTTCTGCTTGATGAGTCCGTCAGGGCAATTGCAGACGACTGGTTCTTCTTCAGGATCTTCGGAGGTGAAGCGCTTGCATACTCAAGTGAAAAGAACTTTTATATACGGGCTGATCTTGCTGCTGCATGGCCTTCCTTTGCCCCATTGCTCAAGCGGGCAGATTATGATGCAGAAGGGCGGGCGGTTGTTGATCTCCGGTGGGCGATCGGGAAGGGCCGGATCTTTCCCCTGACAACGCTCCGGCGGCTTCTGATCCTGACACCAGAAGAGGTGGAGGTACGGACGCTCTCCCCGGATGAGGCACTGTCGATGCTTGAACACAACTCCTATTTCAACCCCCATCTGCTTGTGAAGAGCGGGTATAAGGCAGAGGCAAGGCAGACGTACTACCGGTGGCTCCTTGAACGGGTGGAGGTGCAGCTTGTTGGACGGAAGGGAACACCTGAGGAGACGCTTGCACTGTTGCGGGATATCATTGGGATCTGAGTGGCTGGATTGGTGGCAGCTGCTATGAATTGTCTTGTTCCTTTATTTTTCAAAATCGGCAGACAAAAGTAGCCTTCAATGAAATGATTTAGCATGAAATATTATCCTGACAGTCACTCACTCCTTACGTATGCTGAAGTAAACCTGGCAATCCGGGAGGTCTTTGCAGAGCATGGCAGAGGCAATGTCCAGATGCCGTCCAAGATCTACATCACCTTTCCAGAGGGTGATTTCCGGACGATGCCCGCATCAATTCCTGGCATTGGTCTTGCAGGGGTGAAGATAGTCTCGGTTCACCCGGAGAATCCATCCCGCAACCTTCCGACAGTGATGGCAACCACGCTCCTGATTGATCCGGAAACCGGGTTTCCAACTGCGTTTATCAATGCAACCGCCCTGACCGATATGAGAACAGGAGCTGGCGGTGCTGTTGCTGTGACCCATCTTGCAGCCCAATCTTCCCGCCCGCTCACCCTTGGATTTGTTGGTGCCGGCAGGCAGGCGCATGCCCAGCTCCAGGCAATTGCAGAGGACGCTGCTCTTGAGAAAATTCTTGTCTGGAGCAGGAAGGAGAAGACCAGGGAGGCTTTTGCCGCACAGTACCCCGCATATGAGAGTATCCCCGTTGATACTGTTGAGAAGGCCTGTGACTGCGATATCCTGATTACAACAACGCCGTCCCGTGAGCCATTGATTCGCTCCGACTGGATACGGACCGGTACCCATATCAATGCAATCGGTGCCGACGCACCCGGCAAACAGGAGCTTGATCCGGCGCTTCTGCTTCGATCTGAGGTATTCATCGATGACTATGAACAGGCGGTTCATTCAGGCGAAGTCAATGTCCCAATCAGCCAGGGGGTATACAGTCCTGATCAGATCAGCGGGACACTCGGCGAGGTGGTGATTCAGAAGAAGAAGCGGTCGTCACCTGATGCGATCACGATCTTTGACTCAACCGGCCTTGCAATCCAGGATCTGGCGATAGCAAGGCTTGTTGTTGATAAGATGGAAGGAACTGAGCTTTTGTTTCCCTGATCTGACCTGGTTATTCTCTCTCTTTAAAATCAGGTGGGCCTGTCGGTTTTCCGTCTCCGAAGAATATATTAACGTGGTTAACTTAAATCGAGCAATGGATGCCTGGTCAGGTGTCCAAACGGGTGGGTTAAAGAACTGAGTCGTTTTCCCATCCTTTCGTACCAGGAGGTTTTGGTTATGACACAGATGGATGGATATGCAGGAAAGATTCCGTATGTCGATCTCACCAGAGGCACGATCGATATACAGGAAACGCCGGCCGATCTCAAGAGGGATTACCTCGGTGGCCGTGGATTTGGAACAAAGATCATCTCAGACAGGATGGATCCCCTTGTTGATCCACTCTCACCTGAGAATGTCTTCGTCCTGGCATCAGGGCCAACAACCGGAACCGGTATTCCTCTTGGTAGCCGGTACGAGGTGAGCACGAAATCTCCACTCAACAACACGCTGATGTCCGCAAATAGTGGTGGAACATTTGGATGGAAGATCAAGAAGGCCGGATTTGATGCTGTTGTCTTCGAAGGACGATCTGAGAAGCCGGTCTATCTCTACCTCAATGAAGGTGCAGCTGAACTGCGTGATGCCTCCTCCTACTGGGGGATGGATGTCCATGAGACAACCGACGCATTACTTGCAGATCTTGATGATACAAAGGCGAAGGTCGCCTGTATTGGTCCTGCAGGAGAGACGAAGAGCCTTCTTGCCTGTGTGATGAATGATCGCGATCGTGCTGCAGGCAGGGGTGGTGCCGGGGCAGTACTCGGCTCAAAGAATCTCAAAGCCATCGTTGCCACCGGGAATCTCAGGATCGATGAGGGTGATAAAGACCGGCTAAATGCGGTGAAGGAGCGGATCAGAACAAAGCTCCAGGAGAATGGTATATGTGAGGCCCTCACCACCTATGGAACAGCTGTTCTTGTCAATATCATCAATGAAAATTATATCCTCCCGACAAAGAATTTCCAGACCGCATATTTTGAGAAGGCAGAGAATATCTCTGGTGAGCGGATGGCAGAGACCATCCTGAAGAAGAACTCGGGTTGTTATGCATGTATTGTGAAGTGTTCCCGTGTCTGTGAGGTTGACGGCGTTGTGAATGAAGGGCCTGAGTATGAACCGATCTGGGCATTTGGTGCGAACCTGGGTATTGATGATCTCAACGTCATTACCAGGGCTGCATGGGAGTGCAACAAGCTCGGGCTGGATGCAATCGGCACCCCGACAACGATTGCCTGTGCCATGGAGATGCGGGAGAAGGGCTATATCAATGAAGGACCGACATTTGGCGAATCCGCGGGTATCGTTGATCTGGTCAGGCAGATTGGCCGCCGTGAAGGGTTTGGCGCTGAGCTGACGGATGGTTCATATCGATTTGCAGAACGGCACGGCCATCCCGAACTCTCAATGAGTGTCAAGAAACAGGATCTGCCTGCCTATGATCCACGCGGCCTGCAGGGACATGGCCTCTCCTATGCGACATCGAACCGGGGCGGCGATCATGTCTATGGATACCTGGTTGCGCCTGAGGTGCTTGGTGCTCCTGAGAAACTTGATCCGTATGTTAATGAGGGAAAAGCTGCGTGGGTACAGATCTTCCAGGATCTCTCGGCTGCAATTGATGCATCCGGTATGTGTCTCTTCAGTTCATTTGCCCTTGATGCCACAGATTATGCGGACCTGACAGCTGCAACAATGGGAACGGACCTTGATGCAGCAGGCTTCCTCAAAATTGGAGAGCGGATCTGGAATCTTCAGAAACTCTTCAATATCAAGGTCGGCTATACAAAAGCAGATGATACCCTGCCCAAACGCCTTCTCTCAGAGCCGCTTCAGGAGGGCGGTCCAAAGGGCCGGGTCTGGGAGCCTGAACCACTTCTCAGCGAGTATTACAGCATTCGCGGATGGGATGCTGAAGGTGTACCGACAGAGGAGAAACTGCGAGAACTCGGCCTTCTCTGAACCGGAGAAGCCGTTTGCCTGTATCGTGAGGGCAGGCATCGGAGGCCGGATCGAACGAAAGGATACATGGACGTATGAATCCATGGAAAACTGAAGTGGAGGAGGGATATGCAGGTAACCGTCAAATCATTTGCCACGCTCAGGAATGTGATGGAATCCAGGCTCACCCAGGAGTTGAATGATGGCTCAACCCTATCTGATCTCCTTACCCTTCTTATGGAGCGGTATCCGGGGCTCCGGGACGAGATCTTTGAAGAGGGCAGCAGGGAGCTTCAGGATTATGTAAATATCCTGGTAAACGGCCGGAATATCAATTTTATCAACGGGCTTGATACCGAACTCAAAGACGGCGATCTCGTCGTCCTCTTCCCCCCGGCTGGTGGGGGGTAAAACAAAATTTTTTAAAAAATGAAAAACCTGGTTTCAGGCCTGATCCAGCAGCTCCTCTTCTCTTCGTTTCACAAGTGAGACTGCTGCTGCCTCTGCCCCGGCAAGGATTGCGTCTTCTCCTGGGATCTCGCGGTCATGCATCAGGACTGCTCCGTCACAGATGACGGTCCTCACCGCATTGCCGCCGCAGGCATAGACGATGTTTGAGAGCGGGTTGTGGAATGGTGCCTGGCAGATGGCATTCCTGTCCACCAGGATGATGTCGGCAGCAAACCCGGGTGAGATTATTCCGCCGCCGGTTCTGAGTGCGGCTGCCCCGTTTCGTGCTGCGATATCAACTGCCTCGGCAGCCGGGAGGATTGTCGGATCCCTGGTGCTGAACTTCTGAAGGAGCGCTGCGATCTTCATCTCCTCGAAGAGATCGAGGTTATTGTTTGAGGCACACCCGTCGGTTCCGAGGGTGATGGGTGCGCCCGCATCCAACAGGGCCTGGTACGGTATTGCCCGGCCGCCTGCGAGCTTCATGTTGCTTGCCGGGTTATGGGATGCTGCGGTACCGCGACGTCCAAGGAGTTCGCATTCGGCCTCATCAAGGTAGCAGCAGTGGGCGGCGACGGTGCGGTCCGTCAGGATGCCGCTTGTGTCCAGGTAAGCTGCCGGGGTGGCATTGTTGTTTTTGATGCAGTCATCAAGCTCCTGCTGCGTCTCAGAGAGGTGGATATGGATACCGCTGTCGTGTTCGTTTGCGTAACTGGCACACCATGACAGCCCCTCAGGCGAGACGGTGTAAAGGGCGTGTGGGCCTGTTGCAAAGGTTAGTTTAGGGTTGTTCCGGGATTTGAGGTTTTTATGGAATTCTGTTGTTGCCCTGATCTCGGCTTCACGTTTCTCTTCGGTGAAGAGGTCGATGAAGCCATGGGCAAGGCATGCCCGCATCCCTGACTCTTCAACCGCGTCTGCTGCCCGGTCCATGTGGAAGTACATGTCATTGAAGGCGACTGTTCCCGACTTGATCATCTCAAGGCATGCAAGCCGGGTGCCCCAGTAGACATCATCTCCGGTGAGATGGGCTTCAAGCGGCCAGATCTTTTCAGATAGCCATTCGAAGAGGATCATGTCATCTGCATAGCCCCGCAGGAGGCTCATTGCAGCATGGGTGTGGGTGTTGACAAGGCCGGGGAGGATGATGTCGCCCCCTGCATCGATCTCGATCTCAGCGGTGTTTTTATACCGGGATCGGATCCCTTCGCCGACTGCCTGGATTATTCCCCCTTCAATGTAGATGTCGGTCTTCTGGCAGTCCAGGTTTGCATCCCGGATCAGAATTGTTGTCTGCTTGTTGTATGGTATCATGGCAATCAAAACTCCTGTACAATTTTTTCCAGAATCTTACTTGTTCTGCCTGCTCCTTCTTTTGAAGCGCGAACAATTGTCTCGTAGCTGATTGTTTCATCGCCTATGCCGTTTGCGTAGTTGTCAACTGTGCAGATGGCTGCGATTCTCATGCCCAGTTCTGCTGCAAGTGTTGCCTCGCTTGCAACTGTCATACCGACCATGTCGGCAATCTTTGCCAGTGCACGGACTTCTGCCGGGGTCTCGAACCGGGGACCGATCGTCTGGATGTAGGTTCCGCCGATCTTCACATCAGGGTGTGTTGTGCTGAGTTTCAGGATCAGCTCGTGGTCCAGTCCTGGCATGACATGGGTGATGGTGGTGTCATGGAATGTCGGGATCCCGCTCATGCTGATGAAGTCCTGTGGGATAAGTACTGATCCCGGGTGATGGTCCACTTTCAGTGATCCGACCGATCCAAATGCCACGATCCGGTCAACTCCGAGAATTCTGAGTGCTGCCAGGTGTGCCCGGTGGTTGATCCGGTGTGGTGGCAGTGTGTTCTGATGACGTGGCACCAGGCAGAAATCGCCGCAATGGACGACTGCTTTGCCATAGGGTGTCGGGATGATCTTCTCCTCAAGTGGCGGAAGGTCTGCAAAAAGGAGGCTTGTTCCTCCGATGATCCCTAAACATGGTTCACGCTCCGGGTATGTGGGCATCACGAGAAGTGTTTTACTTCAGGATTATTGAAGGAGATGGTTTGGCCTTTGTTGTGGGTATGCAGGCATCATCTCTGCGCCATGGACTGTTACCAGAAACCTTTTGGTGGGCGGGCTCAAACGCAAAATAAACCCATGTGGTTGAGTAAACCAGGATAAACCGGATGTTGCCGGGTTTGGAGAGCGCAGGACGCATCACTCTGTGTGATGTTTGCTCCTGGCATGTGGCTGGGTATACCCGGATATGGGTTGTATCCATCCCCGCTTTTGATTCCCCGGTGCCGGTCTGACTGTGGTTTATCATACAGGCTCCTGGGTTGCTCATGACGGTTCTGCCTGTGGAGTACAGCAGCATTTTGTTCATGAGGAGATGGTATGCCAGGGTATTGCTATGCAGTATTTTGGTATCCAATGTGAGATTATACAGGTTCGAGGTTGAGTGAAGAGATGATGAAGAGAGTACTGATAGTATGTCTGGCGGCTTTTTTCCTGCTGGCAGGAGCTTTTACTGCCGGATGCACAGGTGAAGAGCCGGTACCTGGTGAAGAACCGATACCGATTGGCGATCCCGGAGATATGGATGATCCGGGTGGAGTGATGGACCCAACTGCACCTGAAGAGAATGGGTTTGAAGAGGCCCGTCCCCATCTTGAACAGCAGCTCATGATGGAGACCGAGCAGCGCCTGATTGATGAACATCTGCAAACACTCATGGCTGAAGCCGATATTGAGCAGGATGACGCTGCTATCGCCGATGGTGCTGATGATGCAGCTATTGCTGTTGTAAATGGTGAGGAGATCCAGAGAAGTGCCATGGTCGCTGCCGAGGAGCAGGAGCTGGAACAGCTCAGGATGATGGGTTTTGACACGGATGCCGGGGAGAACCAGGAGATGATGCAGATGCTCCGGTTACAGGTTGTTGATAATCTCATTGCCACAACGCTTGTCTCCCAGAAGGCAGCAGATGCGGGTATTGCGGTGACTGACGAGGATGTACAGGACGAGTATCAGCAGCTCGCAGCACAGTTTGGCGGGGAAGAGCAGCTGAACACGGAGCTTGAGCAGGCTGGGATGACGAAAGAGGATCTACAAAGCGATATCAAAACACAGCTTCCAATAAACCGGTACCTGGATATGTACCTTGAGGAAAACCTTGATGCCGGGATGCTGGACTTCTCTGAGGAGGAGTTACGGGCACTCTACGAGCAGCAGCAACAGCAGGCTGGATTTGAAGCTGTAGAGGCATAAGAAGCTTCAGCCTTTGATATTTTCTTCTTTTTTTCTCTAAAAAAGTTTCTGCTGCCGTTTTGCTGCACATTCTCTCTCAGTCTCCCTTCGGGGTGGGCCGATTGTTATGAATACAGATGCCGAGGTGAGGCAGGCTCTTGCTGAATACCGGAACGGGACCTTCATCAGGGGGTGAGGGCTTTATCACGTCTCTTGCGAACATATGAAGGCGCAGGTGTGCTCTGGCTTTTCTACGAGCACGAGCAGGAGCACTATTTATGACGGGAGAGCATAATCCGATTGCAAATGGAATCGCAATAGACCGTTTTCTGGTCCATGATTTCGATTCTTTTGTACCATTCTATATCGATATCTTTTATGATCGTGAGCCATTGGGGCAGTGCATCGGCTTAAGCCGGGAGCAGATGGATTTTATCACCCGGACCCTCTATGGCAGGGGGAGCAACTTCCTCTCCCAGAGGCTCAGCTGGATTGCGAGGGATTGCAGCCAGGAGAACCGTCCTGTCGGCATCATCGCCTGTGATGATCCGGTTGCGACAGGGGAACTCCAGATGTCTGAGGATCTCAACAGCCAGGACTTAGAGCGGATTTCTGTTGCGATGGCTCTGCTGGAAGAGATTAGCCGCCCGATGCAGGAGATCTTCGCACAGGGGGAGGGCGTATGCATGCATGTTGCTGCGGTCGGGGTTGCACCGGAGTATCAGGGTGCAGGTATTGCAACACGCCTTCTCCAGACTGCCCTGTCAGAGGCCAAAAAACGTGGTTTTCGTGTTGCGGTTGCTGAATGCACAAGCCCCGGATCCAGGATGCTTTTTGAGAAGGCCGGGTTTGCCCGTATTCATGCTCTTTCTGTGAGCGAGTTTGAAATCCAGGGAAGACGGCCGCTGCCTGACTGCAACCTTGAGATCCACCTGATGCAGAAGATCCTTGATGAGTGAGTGGACTGCTGATTCCTGATGTGTAATGGCAGCTTCCGTGTGCGTTCTCGTGCAATTGATGTCCAGATGGTCTCCTGCCCCGGTTTTCTTCCCATGCCCCGCCGTGCGTTTCGATCTGCTGAAGCCTATCTTTGCCTGAAGATCCTGATGGCGGGCGGTATTGCTGCTGCGATGAAGATGAGTGCATACCAGTACCAGTCAAGGGCAAGGATCGGCTCCCAGAGCTTTGCCACCATGAGCGCAAAGGCAAAGACGCTGAGTTTCACGAGCCCCATCTCTATCCAGCCGAGCTGCTGCACCCGCTCATCGGCCCAGGATTTAAAATCTGCCATTTTTCTTCTCCTGCCTCATTGATGAGGCATATGGATGGCATGACTTTTCCGGTACAAAAAGCTATCGCCTGCCATGCGTGATCCGAGCTCTCTCTTGTTCATATGGCAAAAAAGGTTTAAAATGGGTTTTATTTGTTCTTTTTTTATTACTCTGATGATTTTCATGGGCTGATATGATGCATACACTTAACTGCTGTGAACGATAATTGCCATATCAGGGGAGGTGTTGTGCTCCTGTTGCCTTTGAGGCTGATGGTTTTGGTCACCTTCACCATCAGACGGGGCAGGCTTTTCCCCTGTTTCTGATTGAGGCTTTTTTGGATTTCTGGAGCTTATCTGTCTTTTCCGGCGGATGTGTATTGCCATTTACTGATGTGGTGGTACATTCGTCACCAATTGGGTGGTGATTCCAACTCACAGTGCACTTCTGCTATCTCCAGGGCACTTCTTCGCAATCTTTCTATCCCTGGAGGGTTGATCTGTATTCTATGAGCCGGTTTGGGAGCCTTGAACCTGACCTGATACAGAACGGCGGGTGTACTGATGTCTATTTTCTCCGCTCGCAGGCGGTGCTTGAGAAGGCGGGGGTAAATCCCCATGTGGTGCTGGAGGTATCAGTTGCCTCGCTTCCGTCCGGGTTTGGCATCCTGGCGGGGCTTGACTCGGTACTTGAGCTTTTTTCCGGAAAGCCGGTCACTGTTTCTTCCCTTCCTGAGGGCTCCATCTTCTTTGAGGGCGAGCCGGTGATGGTTATCGAGGGGTTCTACCAGGATATTGCCCGGTTTGAGACCGCGCTTCTCGGCTTCCTCTGCCATGCTTCGGGGATTGCAACGGCTGCTGCCCATGTCGTCTCGCTTGCAGCGGGGCGGCCGGTCTATTCGTTTGGCTCACGACGCCAGCACCCGGCGATTGCCCCCATGATCGAGCGGGCCGCCTGGATTGGGGGTGTTGCCGGGGTGAGCAACACGGCCGCCCCCGACGGGATACCGCTTGCAGGAACAATGCCCCACGCCTTCGTCCTCTCCTTTGATACTCCCGAATCGGCGTGGGCGGCATTCGCGGAATATGCCGATCCTGATGTGCCCCGGATCATGCTCTGCGATACGCTTTCTGATGAGAAGGCCGAGGCCCTTGCTGCTGCCCGGATCGGCTGCTCGGCGGTCCGGCTCGATACTCCGCGGTCCCGCCGGGGCGATATCCGCTCCATCATCGACGAGGTCAGGTGGGAACTCGACACCCACGGCTACCAGGATGTCCAAATCTTTCTCTCCGGCGGCGTCACTGCACCTGATGTCGCAGCCCTTGCTGATATTGTTGATGCGTTTGGGGTTGGCGGCGCCATTGCGAATGCCCCCGTCATCGACTTCTCAGCAGATATTGTTGAGAAGAACACCCTGGCAATCGCCAAGCGAGGCCGACGGAGCGGCCGGAAACAGGTGTGGCGCCTCCAAAACGGCAGCCGCCGCATCCTCCCCTTCACAGAGGCACCCCCCACCGGGGCGGCCCCCCTCCTCAGAGAGGTCATCCGGGCCGGCCGCCCGGTTGTCACCGTCAGCACGGAGGAATCCCGGCGGCGGGCGGCAGAGGAGATGCAAGAGATGCGAAGGATGGGTGAGATGCGAATAAAGGGAGAGATGTGAAGGGTGGAAGAGATGTGAAGGACGGAAGAGATGCGAGGGATGGGAAAGCCGCGAAGAACGTGGGGGTGTGGAAGATGGAGGAGATGCGAAGGATGGAGGGGGTTTGCACAGGTGCTTCCCTCGCCGTTATCGCCCCCTCGGGGCTGGCAAATAAACAATCTATTTATGCGACTCCTGCAAATAGTATAAGGTCAGTGGGCCGATAGATCAGGGGGAGATCGCTACCTTGGCATGGTAGAGGCCGCGGGTTCAAATCCCGCTCGGTCCATGTTGTTTTAGTATTTCTTCGTTTTATCGGTGGCTATTCTCAATAAAAACCAGAAAATCCCCGGCAAATTCAACAGAGAAGGATGCTTCCTCGAATTCAGCTAGAAATCCGCCATATTGTATATTGTGCCTTGAGAGCCTGAGTTTATCAAATGTCTTCAGTAATTTCATAGCTCGGCTCCAAAGAGAAGTATGTGGTTTTCAAGAACGCTTTGTACAAAAGGATCGCCTTCTTTTTTCTTCCTTTCAAATCGATACCATGGAATGACGGTGAGCTGTATTGGCCTTCCAATCTTCTCCTGAATGCTGAGGATCTTATCCTTATCCACATGGTCTACTTCACCAATGACAAGGATATCCAGATCACTTGTATCATTGAATGTGCCTGATGCAGCACTCCCGTACAATGCAACCGATATTATATTCGGAGATCCCCCATGATCAGATACCGGATATGTGGATTCATCATTCTCCGAGACGACATTTATTTCAGTTCTTCTGGCGTTATCACCGGACATATCTCTGGAAACATGCTCAGCAGTATCTTTTTCTCTCTCTCCGGAATCATCTCCGAAAAACTCCCTGGAAACCTCCCCGGAACCCTCCCCGGAACTCTCCCCGGAACTCTCCCCGGAACTCTCCCCGGAACTCTCCCCGGAAAAATCCTTGGAAATCTCCCTGGCAATCTCCTCAATACCGTATTCATTCAGGAGAAGGAGTATGGCACACTTTTTTAACTCCTTTACCAGTGGCTTTTCGTTATTAAGGATGATCTGGTGGGCAGTTCCGATTCTATGTATGGTAACAATCCCGGCCTTCTGGAATAGATTGGCATATCGCAATACTGTTGATGGAGAGATGCCCAGCTCCCGGGCCAGCTCATTGATATGAAGCCTGGAATCAGGATTCATCAAATGCCACTTCAGGATTTTGTTACCGGCAAAGGTATTGAACTCAGGAATCATTCGATGTAGAGAATTATCGTTCTATGTATAAAATGATTGTTCTATGGGTTGGATGGTGGGTGGATGATAGGGGTGAAAAAGAGAATGAAATGAGTTTAATGTGGTATCGATTGATAGATGATTTGGTCTGTTGCCTGCTCTTGTTATGGATAGGCGAATACAGATATATGGGGATATTGAATTTTTAACCTGACCAAATAGGGAACAGTGAACCGACGTTGACAGACGTTGACATAATAAGATGGATCAGTTTAGATGAGCCAAGTGGATCAAAATTATATGAGCGAAAACAGTTGCTAGGGAAAGAGTATGAAAAATACTATTTGTGAAAGAGGACATGCGGAAAGTGGGTTCTATCATCTCTTCAGGCGTGTCCGGCAGATTGAAGAAGAGACTGATACAGGGTTTGAATGCCGGATTATGAACTATATAGGTGAATTACAGGATATAACGCGGCTGTTTGGGCTGAGGGTGGAAAAATATTATGCGTGAAAAATTAGCTGCCGAATGAGGGTTATAATATAGGGATTACATATATAAAGATCTTTTGGTCTATTCGAACTCACTTTTAAATTTTGAAAGAATAGAGAAGACTTGGTATGATTATGTGCACTAAAATATCAGGAGTTTAGGTTATACAAAATTCACATTCACCGAAATCCATTTCATCCAGGCTTTTACTGTTGAGGCCCTTCTTTTTGATGTAACAAGATTATATCTTGGATTATTCTCTTTGATAATCCGTGCAAGATCGGTCGAATCGATATCCTTTGGATTGAAGCCGGATTCACTTAATAATTGTATTGCAGATCGAAATGATGGTCGCTTTAATAATTGAATGATGAATAGCCGGTTACGACATCTACGATTTGAACAACGCTTAATTTCCTTTCCATAATCCGTTAAAAGGAAAGAACTGGTATTATTTCGATCCCGTTGGAGAAAGTCAAGATAAACTGCGGCATTTGCATAATAGTCGCCCTGTCGCTCATCAAAATCAAAATATTCAGATATTTGATCCTTGGTTTTCAAATCTTCACCATACAATGTGATGATGTCAATAATCTTATCAACATCATTTGCTTGAGGAAAAGGAATTGATTCATGTTCAAAGGCATCTACTGGCACTGAATTAATGTATTCCTCCAGATTTACGTCTAATTTCGGATCTTCATTAATTGAGAATGATCGCAGTTCTGTGATCTCAAGGTCGCCAAAACGCTTCCCAAACTTAAATTTTGAGAGATAAAAGATTCCATTTGAATAGACAAAGAATATTGGAATTATTGGTTTGTTAGTTTTTTCTGACCACTCTTTCCATGGATAGTAGAGTTGCCGAATATGGAAATCGTCCCGCTTTCCAATCTTAGCCTCTATTAGATAAATACCATTCTGCCCCTCATAACCGGAATCAACTTCTATTTGTACTCCATCAACGACGATTTGAGTGTTGCTTTCAGGTAAATGTAATGAAAAAATACCTGAATGAAGCCTACCCCTTATTGTAAGATGTAAATACGACTCATTAGTGAACTTTTTCAAAAGGGATGCAATATTTGCATAATCAATTGCCTGGAATTCGCTGGAGATTGAACCAATTTGTAGGGTTTCAATGGTATCCGACTCAGGAGATGGATCATATAATTCCCAGGGTACTTCATCAAAGATGTTTTTGTATTGGAAGTATGATTTTATTTCACCATCTTTATAAATGACATATTCTCCATTTTTAATAGGAAGGATGGATAAATGTTGCTTTTTAAATATTTCTGGTCGTGATTGAATTGTATCATGCTTAGCTAGTAGACGAGGCTCTCTCCCCCCAATCTCCTTTAGGTTTGTTGCAGAAATCTCAACGTATCCATTAGCTTCAATAGTATCGAGTAAATTTAGGGTTTGAAAAACCTGATTCCATGCCTTATTCATTTTTGTGGTCATAAAAATCGATCAGTAGTTCATTACGATAATTTCATTGATTTCTCCTCGCTTACTTGCATCGGAGTTGATCATCCTTCTGGCTGGTACCCGCTCAATGGTATATTGAGCATAGAGCTCATCAAAAAAATTATCCTCTGGATTAATATTTTTTGGGTCTGAGTTGCTTAGCATCAGTTTAGCTTTCTTTCTATCGCATTTTGTAAAGAATTCTGCTAGTCTCTTCTGCTCTGAGTCATCAAATCCATTCTTGGAATAGTTGGTAAATGATGCAGTTGAACTCAGAGGTCGATAAGGAGGATCAAAATAAACAAATGAATATTCAGTGATATATCTGGATGACTTTGTAAAATCGCCAAGATGAATCCTAGTATTTTGCAGAATCTCAGAATCAGCTCTTAATATATCAGGGTGAACGATTTTTGGGTTTTTATAGCTGCCATATGGAACATTAAAATCTCCTTTTGCATTCACTCTGAATAAGCCATTGAAACAGGTTTTATTTAAAAAAATTAAATCGCCTGCTCTTGGAATCCATGATTTGCTATACCTTTTATAATTAAAATCGGGTTTTACTTTGTTAAATTCTGTCCGAACCGAATAATAATACTCTTTTCTTCCATCATCATCTTTTGATATGAATTCCTCAGTGATTCCACAGAGATAATCTATTAGATCTTCAACATTACGTTTAACTACATTATATGCGAGAATCAACTCTTCATTAATATCAAAGATGTGGCATTCTTCAAATGAAAACATTTCATTAAAGCAAAAATAAACTGCCCCTCCACCAATGAATGGCTCAATAAATGTGGATATCTCGCCATTTTTAAGTTCTTTGGGAACTCTTTTGACAAATTCCTCTCGCAATTGGGTTTTTCCCCCTGCCCATTTGAGGAACGGCTTTGCATTGGTTTCTGGCATATTGTAGCACTTTAGTTTTGTTCTTTGTCAATTTACACTCTTTCGTTGTACAAAATTTTAAATCCATTGCATTCAAGCTCTAGATCCTGTTCCAATAGGTTACTTTGATCTCTATTGTATTAGGCTTCGTAGATATTTTAAGGAGTACCTACAGGTGGTGAAAGTGAAATGATAGAAAATGAAATCAAATTGGTCCGATCTTCAAAAGTTTTATCGCACCGAACTTGATAAAGAATGACCAGGAAGGAGATGATACCATGCCCGTGCCTGATTTTCAATCATTGATGCTGCCCGTGCTGAAATGTGTCGCAGACGGAAGGGAGCATACTACCAAAGAAGTTCGCCAGATGATGGCAGAGAGACTGAAGCTCTCAGATGAAGATCTCGCAGAACTTCTTCCAAGCGGTAACCAGTCAACCTTTGATAACAGGGCCGGGTGGGCGATGACCTATTTAAAGAAATCCGGCTTGCTTAAAAGTCCAAAACGTGCGATCGTGAGGATTACCGACCGCGGCAAAGAGGTTTTGCAACAGAATCCAGAAAAAATTGATATGAAGTTCCTCGAACAATACGAAGAATACCAGGAATTCAAGGCGCTTCGCCATGATAAAAGCAGGACTGTGCCCGTAACCGGTAAAGATACTTCCTCCCCCGATTTAACCCCTGAAGAAACTCTAGAAAACAGCTACCAGGACCTCCGCAACCAGCTCGCCGATGAGCTCCTGGAGCGAGTCAAACAATGTCCGCCCGAGTTTTTTGAGAAACTTGTGGTGCATCTTCTCGTTGCAATGGGCTATGGAGGATCACGGAGCGATGCAGGCCGGGCGGTTGGAAAGAGTGGCGATGGCGGTATCGACGGGATTATCAAAGAAGATAGGCTGGGTCTTGATGTTGTAAATATCCAGGCAAAACGGTGGCAGAACACGGTTGGCAGGCCGGATATCCAGGCATTTGTTGGAAGTCTGGCCGGGAGCAGGGCAAAGAAAGGTGTCTTCATTACAACATCGCAATTCTCTGGAGAGGCGCGTGATTATGTCAATTTCATCGAGCAGAAGGTGGTGCTCATTGATGGTGAGCAGCTTGCCCAGCTAATGATCGATTTCGATATTGGCGTTTCGAAAGAAGCAGAATATGTGGTCAAAAAGATCGATTTTGACTATTTTGAGGGGAATTAGCTCCATGTCATATTCTTCGTAATGCATACCTGTCCTTGCTCATTAAGTCAGATCGTACAATTTTTTTGTCATCCTCGGACACGGCATACCGCTCTGCCTGGGTGCGCATGTTCTGCGGTCTGAGCGTCAGCCGCTTTGCCTCAACGATGCCAAGGATCACGCCATCAACGACAAGGGCATTACCCCCCTCTTCATTTCACCATTTCGAAAGTGCCTGTAGTTTATTCTTTTGGCTGAAGTCGTGGGAATATTTATACCAATTTAAATACATTCACACAAACGACTTTTGCCACAGATCGACGAGTATATCGGTTCAATCCTATCAGGAAAAGCGCATCTTTATCCAATGTGAACACTTCCTCGATCAAAGAGTGAATATCATAGATGTCGTCTGTCACTTTAAGACACTCCTTGGGATTCTCGATCCACATCGAGAAATACAACGAGATTTGTGGAGAAGGCACCTACGCAATATTGCCGATTATCAAATAGTGGAGTGTTACAGAATAGGTAGGATGTGTTGATATGGACGTGTTAGTTATGGACGTGTTGAAATGCCATTATTTCCAGTCCAAGAAATGACCGTGTCCTGGATCAACTCTCTCTCTCTCTCTCTCTCTCTCTCTCTCTCTCTTGTACAGGTATTAATATAATTAATATTAGCGTTAATATAAGTAGCTCTTTTCCCCCCCACCCATACACACCATTTACACAGTCAAAGTCGATTTTCGATTGTTGCTGAATTATCGACTGTATATAACCCAATTGGATTGATGATCCGGCTATTCATGCTGGTCCAAATCAGATGAACTGTCTAAAAAAGAGGGTACAAGAAACATCAGCCGCATATAACTTCTTCTGCATATAACTTCAGCCGAAACTAACATAAGAGGATATTTGAAATTAGCCTATTCGGAATAAGCCTATTAGAAATGAGCTGAGCAGAAATATACCTGGCATAATTGATGTGGCTGAATAGTTATACTTAAATAAGAACACTTCTATTTTTTACAATTGTCGAGCTACGAAACTCCACCACAACGGGTAGTGAAGTAGGCAATCGACACTGATACTAACTGCTTCCATTAACAGTTTCCATAATTGAAAGGTCTGGTAGAATGCCGTTTGGACTCCCGGGTGAGCGAACGGACAGGGAGCACCCGGACAAAAGCAGATGGGGCCTCGCCCATTTAGATGAACTCAGACAATACTGCCCGGGGGAAAGGTAGTATCAAGTAAACAGAAGGGATGGGTGAATGGGTAATGTGTACAGAATTGACTGGCGAACTACAGGGAAAGGCGATTGGCATGATAATTTCTGATTGTTTCGAAATCGGTATGAAACATGAAGCAACGAGCGAGATACCAGTCCACCTGCCGGGGATAGAAGGGGATGGGTCTGGACCCGGAATCGACGATGGCTGTTCTGGTATACCCGTTAACAAGGTGGCGAGGGCATGAGATCAGAACTACTCCTGGTGGGAATGGCACTTCTTCTCTTTATAGCCTTTGCAATCTGTCCTGTACAGGCACAGCCGCAAACAGAGAACACTGAGGTGCGGAATTTTGGCTTTGTGAACATGCCTTTCAACGTCATAAAATGTCGCTGGAGGGGCAGGAGCGGCAGCAGGTAGGCCTGGATCTTGTTGCCGAGGGATTCATCGGACCGGTCGGTCTCACTTCACCAGATGATGGAAGCGGGAGGCTCTTTGTGGTGGATCTGATCGGCGAGATCCGGATCATTGATGAGAACGGCACCCTGCTTGAGGAGCCTTTCCTGAATATCAGGGATCAGCTCGTCGAGCTGCGACTATCTTTCGATGAGCGCGGGCTGCTTGGTCTCGCATTCCATCCGGACTTCGCCGAGAGCGGCAGATTCTTTATCTACTACAGCGCCCCGCTCAGGGAAGGAGCGCCAGAGGGATGGGATCATACCAGCCGGATATCAGAATTCAATCTTCTGGCAGAAGATGAGAATCGTGCAGACCCCACATCCGAGCGGGTGATCCTGGAGGTCGACCAGCCACAGCTCAATCACAATTCCGGATCGATTGCCTTTGGCCCTGACGGCTATCTATACATACCTCTTGGCGATGGCGGTGGTGGCGGCGATGTCGGTAGAGGCCACCCACCGGAAGGCCACGGACAGAACACCACCACACTGCTTGGTAGCATTCTCCGGATAGATATCGATGGTGAGGAGCCCTATGAGATTCCGGACGACAACCCGTTTATCGGAGATGATGAGGTGCTGGATGAGATATATGCCTACGGACTGCGTAATCCCTGGCACATGACCTTTGATGCAGGCGGAAAGAACCATCTCTTTGCCGCCGATGTCGGGGAGGCCCTGTGGGAGTCAGTAAATATCATTGAAGAAGGCGGCAACTATGGCTGGAATCTCAAGGAGGGAAGTCATGCTTTCGATCCAGAGAACCCGTGGGAGTCTCCTGAAGAAGTGCCGGAAACAGGCTACCGCGGTGAGCCCCTGATCGATCCAATCATCGAGTATCCACATGCCAATCAGCCTGGTGGCCTTGGAATATCTATTATAGGCGGATATGTTTACCGTGGTACTGCCATTCTGGAATTCGAGGGACGCTACATCTTCGCGGACTGGAACAGGGCGGGTGGCGATGGCAATGGCCTCATCTTAATCGCAACCCCTCCTGAAGAGAATATCACAGAAAAAATGTGGGAGTTTACGGAACTCGTGCCGGTTCCCTACCAGGCAATTGGCGCCTACATCCTGGCAATCGGACAGGATGCAGACCATGAACTCTATATCCTGACCACTCAGAACAGCGGGCCGTCCGGAGAAACGGGCAGGGTCTACCGCCTCATTCCGCCTCCTGAAGATCCCGAACCGAGCCCGGCACCAGGATTTTGTTTGTTTGCGGCCCTTTTTGGAATTATTGTCGCATATACTATGCGAAAATGGTGATCAGCAGGGAATGGAGAAATGAATGGGGAATGAATAGGTGGAGTTTCAGTAAGGGAGCATTCCTGGTACACACATTTTTTTATCTTTTCGCCCCCACTATTCTTCCTCATAGCGCAACCAGATATTATCCTGACAGCGCAAACAGATCATACAACAGGTGCTTCCCATGCAACGCATCTCCTACCAGGTCATCATCGGGGCAATCCTCCTCATTCTCGGGGGATTGCTCCTCCTCAGGGCAACCGGTATCTATGATACCGGAGAGTTCCTTGTCTATGCACCGTCACTGATCGTCCTCTTTGCGGTAATCGCACTTTTCAAGAGCAGCTTTCAGTTCTTATCCGGGCCAGTCGTCCTGATCGTCATCTTCGGCACAATCCAGGCTGTTGCTCTTGATTATCTCTCCCCGGATGTCATCCTCCCCGTCATCATCATCGCAGTCGGTCTCGGCTTCATCTTCAACCGGGTGAGACGCCCATCAACTGGGGAATCAACTGATCAGGCAACTGATACGGTCGAGCTGATGGCAGTCCTCGGTGGTGTCGAGAGCAGGAGCATCTCGAAGAGCTTCAGAGGGGGTGAGATGCTCGCTATTTTTGGGGGTGTGGATCTCGACCTCCGGGATGCGGGCATCAGCGATCCGCCTGCAGAGATCCAGGTCTTCACCCTCTTTGGCGGCACCGAGATCCGGGTGCCCGAAGACTGGAATGTCCGGTTGAATGTCCTGCCGGTGCTCGGCTCAGCAGAGGATGAACGGCGGCGGCCAACATTTCCAGAAGATACTGGTGCAGAAAAAACGCGGGCTGGTCCAAATCTTGTCATCACCGGCTTTGTTGCATTCGGTGGCGTCTCGGTAATGGATTAACCAGGCGGGAGTGGAGCAGAAAGCCCCGGCCTTCAGGGTGGGGGGAGTTCACCGATCACAATCGTGCGAATCCCACCCTCCGGGATACCGGCACTCTTGCGTTCTTCCCTCAACCAGACTGGCCCTCTTGCCTGGTGAACGAATCTTCTCTCTTTCTGATACGTATCTTAGTTTCATGCCTTTTATTTGTGCAAGCCCAATATACTACTAAGCTGGTGAATACCACGATGGAAAAAACAGCATTCAAACAGTTCAGGAGCGAAGTCGGACACTTCTTCCGCGTCTCGGTCTTAAACATCGCCTTTGCCGCACTCCTGATGGCCTTTGGGCTTATGGTCGTCGTACGGGAAATCGTCTTCATCTATGAGACGTTTACAACAGAGATGGCAATTCTCTACAATCCAATCATCCTCGTTGTCGCAGTCTCTGCAATGGCAATCGGCTTCTCCTGGATTGTCATCAGTGCACGGATCTTTGAAGGTGTCGAGGAGATTAAGGATGAGGTTGCCAGCCTGGAAAAAAGTCAGGTTACGAAGAGAAAAGCAGTTGCCGGGTCGCCTGACGCAGCTCCTGAAGATGGAATACCTGAAGAGGATCTCACCCGGCTCATTGTTAGGATGCTCTCCCACTACCGGGACAACCATGCAACCATCAACTGGATGATCTATTTCTGCATGCTCGGCAGCGCAAGCATCTTCCTGCTTGGAACACTTGCAAGCCTTGAGTATTTCCAGGTCACGGCAACCAGCCTCACCTTCACAATCGGCCCGGACACCCTCCTGCTGCCGGCACTCCTGATCACTGTTGGAATTGCAGTTGTCAGCCTCATATCCTCAATCTACTTCTACCGGTTTTCAAAGGTCTGGGATGAGCGGATACATGAGATCGATTCCAAAGCAGATCTCCTGAAACAAACACTGGAGTCTGATCTGAAATGAGCGGAAAGCGGCCTGTCGGGAGAAGGACTGTCTATGAAATCTACTGGGAGATCCTGGTCTTCTGCAGAAAGCCGCAGTCCTTTACGGGCATCATCAACCGTTGCGACATCAACTCAAAAACCGGACAGGAGTATATCGCATTCCTGCTTGAACGGGGCTACCTCACTGAAGAGACGGATGGCACAAGGAAACGGTATCTCTCCACCGAGAGTGCCGGGGAGTATATTGCCCTCTTCAACTCCCTGTATCGGAAACTCTTTGATAGTGCTCCGGGCTTCAAACTATGATTCACAACAAAATAGTCTCTTTTTTGCCCATTCCAACTTCCGCAGGAAGAGATGAGCCATATTTTCCCGGCCTCTCTTCTCGTGACTTCCAAAAGAACAGAAAAACAAATTCGAAACAGAAGCTGAACACCACAGCCTGCAGCACCTATGGAATATAATCCCTAAAATCAGGCTGCTGCATTTGTACACGCATTTGTACACGGATGTTCGCAGAACAGGCTCCACATATTTGCACACTGGCGGGATCCAACCCATTTTTCCCATATCTGATTATTCCGGTTTCTCAAAAGAGACCATCCAGAACAGTGAATCCCAGAGCTCATATGTTTTGCAATTGAGCATGGAATCAGAAATCAGGTTCACCGGCGGATCATAGACTCCTGTCTCAGCCTTTGGCATAAAACTGCCAATGGGTGTCTTCTCCTGAAACGCTGCCGACTCATCAGAGAGATAGATCGATGCACCCGGTTTTGCAACCCGGATCATCTCCTGAATCGCAGCCTCCTTCTCATTAAAGAAGTTTATTCCACCGATATGGAAGACGACATCAAAGATACCGTCCTGAAACGGAAGTGTCTCTGCATTCCCCTGCACAAGCCCACTATCAATACCCCACTTCCTGCAGTTGTGCTGGCACTTTCGGAGCATCCCAAACGTGATGTCATTCCCAAAAAAGCGAGCAGAAACGCCGCTTCTGGCAAGGTTTCTTATCTGCTGGCCGGTGCCAACAGATGTCTCAAGGACAGCGTCACCATCTGTAATATCGATTATCCCGGCCAGTTCGTCAAGCCATTTTTGGATATTTCCAAGATTTGTTGCATACAGCAGATCGTAGAGGTGGCTGAACCAGGAATATCCCCGCTGCATCTTTTTATTCCACCCAAAGAGATCATCCTCTCTCAAAACAACCGGTATCCCGTCCCGGATGGGGAAACGCTCCCCTGTCTCACTATCTGCAACCCATGTTCCCTCAAATGCCAGGCTGTTTTTGGTTGCTGGATTTTGAAGCAGGGAGTAGAGCTCCTGCTGCCTTGTTTCAAAAGAATTCATCTCTCCCATCTCCTCCCTCTCTCCTGATAAAATGTATCATCCCTCCTCTAGTTCGTGCCACACACACGGCTCACCGTGTGACACATCTCCAGGAGACGAAGAGATTGACAATTGTAATGACAATGGCAAAGACAGATGCCCCGAAAAGATCAATAATGCCTCCGCCCAGCACATAGGTTAGCAACAGCCAGAGCAGGCCCCCGAGAATCCCAATAGCAAGTGGATTTATGATCTGTTTTCTTGGTTCAGAGATCAATTCTCCATCTCCCTGTAGGTAATCAGGATCTTTTCTTCTATTTGGTAGTATCCCATCACACCAGATCGCTTTTGTGACTGCTTACCATCTGGATATCCAGATGATCAGCATCCAGAAAGAGAAGAACAGGGCAAGTGAGAGTGCCGCCATAGGGAGAACCTGGAGATCATGGGTATATCCTGTGACTATCACTCCACCTCCCGCAATAAAGAGAGCTGTTGCATAGTAGCCCGGCCTCTCCTCTCGCCTGCTTCCGGTACTGATGGTGCCTGTATACTTCCTCGTAGAAAAAGGATAAAACGGCTTCACCCCTGATTTTGTGCAGGAGTCTTCAAGTATATGGAGTAAGCCTCCGAAGAGAAGGCCAAAGAAGAAGAAGACCAGGATGCCATGCCAGTACCTGATCAGAAGAAGAATGGCTGCAAAAATGGAAGAGAGGATCAGCGAGTAGACAAGCACACCGGGGATGGTATGCATCGAGCCACGGTGGCCGGGATCAAAAGGCTGCCTGAGAAGAAAAAAGAGAAGCCGGGTCAGTGGCATGATCAGGGGCCGCATAATCAGGCTGAAAACCTGCGCTATCCCGTCCATATAGTTGAGTTTTGAGTCAGTGGCATCAGCATCAGGCAGAAGCGATCCGATAACAGTGCCACTGAGAAAGACGATACAGGCAACCGGACTGATCTGCAGAAACGGAGCTGCCAGCAGCAGACCGCTGCCTGTACTAATTGCTATATGGTCAGACCCACGCATCTCCTCAGAATGGTAGACTGGCAATATAATAAGCCTGCAGGGGTGCAGGGCGAAAGTGAATGGCCCGCCTCTTCATCTCTTTCAATACAAAACCAGCTTCTCTCTCACAAAAAAAGCAAAAAAATATCTACGAGTAGAAGAGCAATAACTCTATAGATGCACAATTATGAGGAGAAGCTATCAGAGCGCCAGTACATGCTGATCCTGATCTCCATCTCAATGGCACTTTTTATGGCGTCACTTGATGGAACAATCGTCAATATTGCTCTTCCAACCATATCGCATATCTTTGATCTCCCAACCACAACCGTTGCCTGGGTAGCGACGATCTACCTCCTCACCCTGACAGGCTGCTTTCTTATCTTTGGCAAACTGGCAGACAGAATAGGATTCAGGCGGATATTCATATCCGGGTTCTTCATCTTTACCATTGGCTCATTCTTTTGTGGCTTCCTACCTGAGTTTCTTGACTCATTCCTGGCTCTCCTCGGCTCCCGGGTACTGCAGGCAGTCGGCGGAGCAATGATTGCTGCGATGGCGCCTGCCATGGTTGCGGCATTCTTCCCCCTGAATAGGAAAGGAAAGGCAATGGGAATCATAACGATCTTTGCAGCACTTGGGACGGCAATAGGGCCAATTGTTGGGGGGTTCCTGACCCAGTATCTCTCGTGGAACTGGATCTTCTATATCAACATCCCTGTCGGTATCCTGGCGATACTCCTTGGAATGTATGCGATTCCATACAAACCGCCAGCAACAACCAGCCACTCGCCATTTGACTATCCCGGTGCTGTTCTCGTCTTCTCAGGTCTTGGTTTTTTAATCCTTGCCGTCAGTATCGGTGCATCAGTTGGATGGACAAGTCCGGTCGTCCTTGGTGCATTTGCGGTATCGCTTCTCTCGCTCTGTATCCTGGCTTCCCACGAACTCAAAACAGCTGACCCCATTCTCGATTTCAGGCTCTTCAAAAAGAGAAACTTTGTTCTGGCCAACCTCATCCTGGTCATCACCTTCTTCCTGTTTGGCGGGGTCAATTACCTCATGCCCTTCTTCCTCACCATCGTCAAGAATCTTGACCCCTCAACTGCCGGGCTCATCCTCGCCTCACTCTCGGTTGCACTGATGATAAGCGGCTTTCTCTCAGGCAGGCTCATCAACAGGATTGGAAACAGGAGATGCTGTATCATCGGGTCGCTCTTCCTCTCTGCAGGGTACCTGATGATCGCCTTCTTCTCATCTGACATCAGTATTCACTATATCATAATCGCACTTGGCATGGTTGGCCTGGGTCTTGGGCTCGTCTATCCGCCCGGCACCAACATGGTCATGTGGATGGCAGCACGGGACAAACACGGCATGGTATCAAGCCTGTTGAATGTCGAACGCTCCGCCCCCCTGACCCTTGGGATCGCCTTCTTCAGCATGCTGTTTGTTCAGGCAATGCTGTTTGTTGCCCAACACCGTGAGATCACCGAGGCATCTCCGGCAGCCCTGCAGATTCAGGTCGTTGTCGCGGGCTTTGATCTCGTCTTTGTCCTGATATTTTTCATCTCGATACTCGTTGTGCTGCTCTCATTTCTCAGTAAAGATGAGATTCATCCCGACAATCTCGATGATACTGCAGAGAGCATGGTTGTTGTCTAGCCGTCTTCCCCGGTTTGCATATCCCCTATCTTCAGGCACGTAGGGGATAGATCATCTTCCGGGGATTGTGCCATCGAAAACCCGCTTTCTGATCCGTGCGTCCAGGTGTGCAGCAAGAAGGCTGATAAAGAGGCATCCGCTGCGAGCATCCAGGTCTCTCTCATCCCCTCCGATATCCCAAAGGAACATATCGCGCATCAGATCAGAGGACTGTTCTGCCAGAATGCCTGCTGCCAGGAGATTATAGATCTCTTCGGGCTTTTCGTTGAGTGAACTAACAATTATCTGCCTGCCTGCCCGTCTCAACAGGATTTTCTGGGTTTTTCGATCAAAAAGACCCTGCCTGGCACCAGCATTGATAGCCTCTGCCTCTTCTGTTGCAGATCTGACATCCTTGAAGAGATAGGTGAAGATACCATCTGTTTCACTGGCTCCGGTGAGAATGTGTCTCCCTTCCCGTCTGAAATGATCCGTGAGCTGAAGCGGGGTGTCATACCTGCTGCTCTCGTGAGGCAATGGGTATATGAACGCTACCCCTGCCTCCTGAAAGGGGGTGACATCGATCTCACAATCCGCATCCTCCAGGCATCCGGTCATCGCCAGCTCCGGGGAGCTGATGAAGAGGATGCTCTCTTCAGGCTCCTGTTCGGGGCTCGCCAGGGAGAGAAAAGTCCGGGCAGGCAGAAAAGGCTCAGCCTGCGGGCCCGGCAGGCTTACCACCCAAACCGGAACTCCTGAATCTGCCTCGGCAAAGAGGAGTGCACTATGGTGATGTGGATCCTCATTCTGCATGCTGCCAGGAGAAAACGGGATTGCTATCCGGCGTCCTTTGGTCTGGAGATATGAACCAATCGCCTGTTGGCCGGCTTTATTGCTGCCGATAAGCCTCTGTACCATTCGCCTTTGTTCTTCGCTCTCACCTGAATGTTCAAAGGGCTTTGCCCAGGCTGCCTCCTTGCCAGCAGGCATCCCTCGCAGCTGCTCAATCCTCTGGGTGAGAAGTGACAGTATCTCCTCCAAGCAATCGGGGAAGCTCTCTTTAATCTGGGAAAAGAGAGCGAGAGCTTCTTTTGGAAGATGAGCAGCCGCCCCGTCTCCCCACTCGTCTGGTTCAGGTTCAGCCTGAGCTTTTAGAAACTCTGGCTCGACAATCCAGTCGACAGAGGCAGCCGGCTCTCCTCTCTTCGCACCCTTTGGGATCAGCCCCTCCTCCTTTGTCAGCCTCCCGATATAGGTGCTCACTTTTTTCGGCGACTTTGTCTGACGATCGTACCTGCTTGTGGAATGGTAGACATAGGGTCTTTTGGAAATATACTTGATCTCCAGGCACTTCACTCCTTTTGCCCGCTGCTCATGAAGCCAGGCTTTTGCCCACTCCTCCATCAGTCTTTTCTTTAGGGATTATACTATAAGAGAGCTTCTTTTTTATCTGAGGGTATAAGAGGGAGGAGCTACTACATAGAATAGTACCTGGAAACAACCCGGAAAGGTGGATATGGTTCTCAACGGTTTCTTCGGCTCAAACATTCAGCGGCTTGCCGAGCGGAAAAAATACGATAAGCTCGCATCCATGATAGTCACAGCTGAGCCTGAGATCAAGAGGGAGGCTGCCCTTGCCCTTGCAGGGTGTGGTGATGAAGCCTATGAGGTGCTTGGAAATGCCCTTGAAGATCTGCTCTCACCGATTGAGCTCAATGTCCTTGTCCGGGATATATACAATAATCTCAGGAAAAACCAGAAAGAAGTAGTCATCTTTCTCTTACACGCTCCCGAGATTGTCAGGAACCTGGTTGCCAAAGAGATCATCTCAACCGGGGTGCCTGATCTTGCCACCATCCACAGGTTCTCAAAGAACAGCGATCCAATCCTCAGGCGGGCAGCTGTTGCCACAGCAGATCATCTCGGTAAAGAGGGTTTTGATATCGTCCTCTCCGGCCTCTTCGACCGGGATCCGGATGTTGCACGTGAAGCTGCCGATATTTTTGAGAAAAGAAAAAATATTCCTGAATCCCCAAAGGAGAGAGCACAATATCTCTATGTCAGGGAGAAGTGGCATGAACTGTCACAGATGGGAAAACATGGAAAACCCATCCTTCTCCGTTTATTAAAAGATGGATCCAATGCCGAGCGCAGGGCAGTGATCAAGGCACTTGGCAAAGGACGGGATCCTGATATGGTCAAAATTCTTCAGCGGCAGCTGAATGATCCTGATCCATTAATTGTTGCCGAATCCATTGCGGCCATCGCCACTATTGGGGGTCCTGAAGCAGAACGGACACTTGTGGCATGCCTTCGCGCATCGTATCCACTCATCAGGATGGAGTCGGGCTGGGGTCTGCAACGGATGGGGTGGAAACCAGATACCGAGGAAGATAAAATTCTTCTCTTTTTTGCAACCGAGAACTGGAAGAAACTTGCAGATATCGGAAAAGCTGCGATACCCGTTCTTGTATATGCCCTCCGTGAAGAGCATTCGGCAGTCAGGGCAAATGCCATAGAGACACTCCGGCTGATTGGCCCGCTCGGAATAGCCGCACTCAGGCAGGCAGCAGGATCACGGGATGCTGCTCTTGCCCGGCAGGCAAAACTGGCGCTCCTTGAGATAGAGAAGAAGGAAGCTGAATTATTGGCAGATTCGCAGATAACAGTTGATGACTCCAGGTACAAAAACGAACTTCAGGCTTCGCTGAAGGCCCGCTCCTCTCACGTAAAGTCATTGTCAAAGAAGCCTCCGGGTGCTCCTCCAGACAAAAATATTGCTGTTCCAAAGCCGGTAGATCCAGCACTGGAAAAGAAGAGATACCGTGAAGAACTGCAGGATTCACTCAGGGCCCGGGAAGAGCACAGCCAGACGGTACCACCCAAACAAACCAAATCCAAAGAGAAGGATCCAGCAACTCTCCCGGATGATTCCCGTACAAACCTGGAGTTAAACGATGCGATACTCGGCAGCCTCAATGAAGCACTCAGGAAACTCTATGGCGAAGCCGGGCAGGGGAGGGGGCTGATCGACACCACGGTTATCGAGCCGCTCAGGAAGAAGGATGATGATATGGTTGTGAGCGAGACTCACCTTGAAGCCGATCCGGATCCAACACCACAGCCTTCCCTCTGGAAGGAGGATGATGAGAAGGACGAAGAAAAAGGCGATAACTTCATGAAGCTGGTCGCCTCTCTCTCTGACAGGGATCCCAATATCCGTGTTTCCGCCTGTTATGCGCTTCGTCTCCATGGTGAACGGGCAGTTGATCCCCTCATATCTGCCCTCCGTGACAGCTCCCTGCTTGTCAGGGCAGCAGCTGCGGAATCACTTGGAGAAATAGCCGATCCAAGAGCGAAACTTTTCCTTCTCAAACTCACCAGAGATGAAGAACCCGATGTCCGGATTGCTGCAATACTTGCTCTTGGCTATCTTCCGGATGCCGAGATCGTTTCTGTTCTCATTACGCTGCTTGGTGATGATCACTTCCGTGTCGCGACTGCTGCAGTTGATGCGCTCGTCAGAATGGGACATACCGCCCTTCCCTATCTTATAAAAGCCCTTGATGATCAGAATATTCTGATCCGCACAAACGCTGCCGCCGCACTTGGCAGGACAGAGGATCCATTTGTCATACCGATCCTGGTGCGGTATCTTGAGGATCCAATTGAGGAGATGCGTATTGCGATTGCACGGGCACTGGCACGATTTGGTCTTGAGGCCATCCCACCTCTCCAGGCGATACTTCAGGATGGTTCACGGCTTCAAAAGCTGACAGTCCTCGACACATTCGGCCGGATGAGTGAAGACGAGGCAACAACGGCAATCCGTCCGGCTCTGGGTGATCCGGATCAGAGTGTCCGCCTCTATGCTCTTCGGATGCTCAGGAAACGGGAGTCGCTTGCTCTCTGGCGTGAGGCGTGGGCTGATCAGCTGAAGGGTGATGTACCGAAACCAAAAGGGATTCCCCGGCTGAAGAAGGAGGACAAAGAACGATATGTTGAGGGTGGCGGTGAGGATGATGTCCATACTCTCATTGAGGGATTAAAGGATAATAACCGCAATGTACAGTTTGCATCCGCGATGAAACTCACGGTCATGGGCCGTTCCGCAATTGACGAGCTCCTCAAGGCAATCAAATCAGAATCTCCTGAACTCAGGTCTCTTGCAGAGGAAGTTATTGGTGAGATGAGGGAAGTTGCTGTTGAGCCGCTTCTTGATGCCCTGTATGATGAAAGTCCGGTCATTCGGGCGGTTGCATCCAGGAACCTCGGGCGTATTGGCGGCTCATCGGTTGTTGGTCCGCTCACACGTGCCCTTGAGACCGATGAGGATGATGAGGTCAGAGCCATTATTGTTGAAGCACTCGGCTATATCGGAACGCCTGAGGCAGCAGATCCGATCATACGGTCACTCCAGGACAGAGAGGAGAATGTCAGGATGGTCGCCGCCAGGACACTGGGTTATATGAATGATCCATCAGCCACAAAAGCCCTGATCAATGCGCTTGAAGATACCGATCTTCGTGTCAGGGACGCAGCCCTCCAAGCATTACATGATCCAGACGGCACCCCCCGGGAACATCTTGTCCGGGCACTGACCGATGAATCGGGCACAGCTGGTCCTGGTGTCTCCGATGCCCTCAAGGCCATAGGCTGGACGCCTGAAACCGAGGAGGAGCAGGTCTGTTTCCTGATATCCCAGAGCCGCTGGTTTGAGGTTGATAAGATCGGAAAATCTGCTCTTAAACCGATCCGGGAAACACTTGAGAAAGGATCAGTTGAAGCCAGGATTGAAGCGATCAAGACGATAGGCCGGCTACACGATCCAGAAGCAATCACCCTTCTGATCGATTCGCTTGCTGATGAAAACTTAATGATCAGGAAACGTGCGGAATATGCCCTTGTGGATATTGGTTTGGATGCAGTCGAGCCTCTGACTGCACTCCTTGGCAAAGGAACAGATCAGCAGGACACAACCATTCAGCGGATCCTACGCCGCATAGAAGCAAGACCTCCCCGGGAGTTGCCCAAACCTGAGCCTGCTTCCGAAGAGGAAGAAGATTCTGTACCCCTTTCCCGGCAGGAATCTGAAGAGGCCGGCCAGATCCCGGAAAGCGAACCTGCTGCCGATGGAGAGACCGGCATTGCTGATTTGGCTTTGGAAACTGATGCCGATACCCTGCCATCTTCTGGAAATGAGCGTGAACCTGTCTCTGAGACCGCATCTGCTGGCAAATCCCCCAGTGACGATGCATCGTATTCCGAGGGTATTCCAACAGATGCCGAAGAAGAGTCTCCTCCATCTCTTTCATCATCAGCCAGCCAGGGGATGGAGTCTGAAGGAGAGCAGTTTTGGTCCACTACCGCCACTCAAACGCCTGCTGCACGGACTGAAGGGGAATCAGACGATTCCGATCTGCTCTCTGAAGATGAATTTACCGATTTTGAGTTTGATACAGACTCTCTTCGTCTGGAAAACGATGAAGATGAAAAGACAGCAGAGGATGTTGATCTGGAGGAGGCGTATCCAGACACAGGAGAAGAAAAGGAGGAGACAAAACCCGGGGAGCAGACGAGGAGAGAGCCGGGAGGTCCTCAATAGATTGTCTTCTCCCGGCAGTTGTTCCCTAAACCGGCCGTCCTGAAACTATTCTCCTCACCTATTCCTCAAACTTCTCCTGTGACAATCCTATCCAGAGCGTGTAGCAGAGAACAATCATCACAAGCATGAATGGGAATGCCGCTGTGATCGCCATCATCTGGAGTGCATCAAGGCCTCCGGTTACCAGAAGAACAATCGAGACAAGAGAGAGCGACAGTCCCCAGATCACCTTCTTATAGAGAGGGACAACAATGCTTCCCCTGGTTGTGAGCGATCCAAGCACCACTGTTGCAGAATCTGCTGATGTGACGAAGAAGATGGAGAGGAGGAGGATCGCAATAAGCGAGAGCATGCCTGCATACGGGTAGTGTTCAAAGAACGCAAAGAGGGCAAGTGAGACATCCTCCCCGGCAATAAGGGCGAGATCAACGTCATTGTGCAGTTCAAGATAGAGTGCGGATCCTCCAAAGACCGAGAACCAGATAAATGTAAAGAGGGTTGGAACGGTGAGCACCGTCAGGACAAACTCCCGAATCGTCCTGCCGCGAGAGATCCGGGCAATAAAGAGACCCACAAACGGTGACCAGGAGATCCACCATGCCCAGTAGAAGACCGTCCAGTCACGGCTCCATTCGTATCCTGCAAATGGATATGCCTGCAGGCTTAAATCAACCAGGTTATTGATATAGCCTCCAAGTGTGGAAGAGAAGAGATTCAGGATAAATGGAGTCGACCCAAGAGCAAGAATGAATGCGAGGAGTAGTGTTGCAAGCAGTATATTGAATTTCGAGAGGATCTGGACTCCCTTCTCCACACCAAGGATGGCAGACGCCATGAAGAGGGCTGTTGCAATGATGATGATCCCAATTGTCACCGAGATTGCAGACGAGATGCCATAGAGGTGGGTGAAACCACTGTGTATCTGAAGAGCTCCAAACCCTAACGACGTTGCAGTGCCAAAGACGGTGGCAAATACCGCAAGGACATCAACGATATTCCCCGGAAGCCTGAAGGTTCTCTCACCAAGCACCGGATAGAAACATGAACTAATCAATGCAGGCATACCTCTTCTGAAGGAGAAGTATGCAATTGAGAGGCTGACAATCGTATAGATTGCCCATGGGTGGATCCCCCAGTGGAAGAACGAATACCGCATGGCAAATGCAGCGGCATCCGGGGAGGTTGGTGTCAGGAAAGGCGGCGGCTGGAGAAAGTGGACAAGCGGCTCAGAGACGCCCCAGAAGAGGAGGCCGATCCCCATACCGGCAGCAAAAAGCATTGCAACCCAGCCAAAGAAAGTATACTGAGGCCGCTCGTTGTCAGATCCGAGCTTGACTGTTCCATACTTTGAGAGTGCTATTGCAAGTGTGAAGAGGAGGAAGAAGAACCCGGCCAACAGGTACAGCCAGCTGAAATAATCAAGTATCGCTCCATGCACAGCTGATGCTGCTCTGTCAAGCACCTCCGGAAAGAGAATACCCATTGCAATGAAGGTGAGTATGATACCTGATGAGAGAAGAAAGACCGGCTCTTTTCTGAAATGATCCTGCAACATAGCTACTACCTCTCCTGCTTATGGGACAAGGAAGATGGATGCCTTTGTCCCGGTCACAATCCTCTCGGCCGTCTCACCCATCGGTGCGGCAAGAAACCCTCTCCGCTTTCTTCCAAGCACGATAACATCAGCCTTGATCTGCTCAGAGACATGCAGTACTTCGCCTGCCGGATCCCCAAGCCGCTGCTCTGAGGAGACGCGGCCAAAATATGGAGCAAGCTCCTCGGAGGCTCCCAATAAGAGCTCATCGATCTTTTTCTTCTGTCTCTCCTCACTATGCGGATCCGCTCGTCTGTCCCGCACATGGAGAATATGGCACCACGCACCCTGGAAATCCATCAGATAGGGGATGGGGCGGTTTGAGATCTCATCCAGATCTGTTGCATACAGGATGATCAGGTATTCCCGGCTGATACGTCCCTCACCTTCACCTGGAAGACGCGGGCGGATCTTATGGACAAATACCGGAATATCAGAGAGCCTGAGGAGGTCCCTTGAGACACTTCCAAGCAGCATTGTCCGTATCTGCCAGTGCCGCTTTGCCTTCAGGTAAATCTCGTCTGCTCCTTCCTGAAGTGCCGCCTCAGCAATCGCAGAGGCAATATGGTCGCTTCCTGTTCGTATTTCAACAGTGAGATCAAGCTCTTCAAGGACATCCTTGTGAGCTTCCATCCAGGAGATGTCTGATCCCCTGAAGAGCGATCCCGCCTCGCTGACGTGGAAGAGGCAGATCGATCGGGATCCAAAACTTTTGAGGATATTTCCAATCTTCTTCAGCTCCTCGGGCTTCTCTCCGTATGCTACAGGAATCAAGGTCTTCTCAAACATCTGTAATAACCCTCTACTCTCCTGATAATCTCCTTTTCTGTATAATCAGGATTCCAGTATCTTTAAAGTACCCGCATCTGATCAATGCGTCTCTTCTTCCCGTGGCTGGCTCGAACGTGCAATCGAACAGAAGTACATGGTATCGGCAAACCTGACAAAACTCCGTGACACCTCTACACGGATAACGCTCCCGTTTCGCATCCGGTGAACTGCACTCGCCCGCTCCCGTTTACCTGGATATGCTCCTTCCCACATCTTCTTCCAGACGCCGGGTGTGATCTCCGGATTGATATCAAAAACCCGCATGCTCAGCAGCTCATCTGTTGAATAGCCAAGCAGGTCCGCTGCGGCCTGATTTCCTCTCATAATGAATCCCTCTTCATTGATAAGCAGGATAGAGTCTGAGGCATGATCAAAGGCAAACTGGATGAACAGCAGTTCTTTTTCCAGTTCTTCCTTGTCACGGATGGTTGCCATCAGCATTCTGTTTGCCTCCTGCATGGAGCGTGTACGTTCGAGAATGATATCCTCAAGATTCTTATGGTACTGGTTCAGCTGTTCCCTGCAGTGGGCAAGCTCGGTACTATCCCATCCAACCGCATGATAGGCAAGCAGTTTCCCCTTCTCGTCAAGGACGCCACGAACCTCCCATTGTTCCCGTCCAAGCGTCCCGTGGGCGCCGATCATCGTCAGCTCAGCAGTTGTGATCTCTTCAGCAGCCATCTGTTCTTCAAAGAGCGTCTGTATCTCATCATGGGTGTGTGCGGGAAAAAGCGCATGAAACTTCATTCCCCGCAGCTGCTCCTCGCTCCTGCCCGCCCGCTTCGAGAATGCAGCATTACAGAATGTGATTGTTAAATCCGGATTTATATGAACAATGTACTCTTTCTGCCCAAAACTTAGCGCGTTATAGTGCTGCTTCATCATCAAAAGCTCACGTTTTGCCTTTCGCATTGCAGTCTCATCAAAGAACGAGAGGGCTGCCCCGTCCCTCCCAGAGTCAAAAACAACCGGTATACTGGTTATTCTGAGGATGAGATCCTGTTTGCGGATTCTTGACTGAATGGTAATTGATCCGGATTTTCCCTGAACTGCATCATGGCATAGCTCTTCAATGCGCGGATCCTTGAAGAGGGAGATGGGGATATCCTGTATCTCGACACCATACACCACATCAAGCGAACATCCGAGGATTGAAAGAATTCCCTCGGTAATCATGACGGTATTGAGCCGGGAATCGCAGATAATGACTGGTTCTGGCCAGTATGGAATCAGTGAGGAGACAGGAACACGCTGGATGAGAAAATAATTTTTCGCGGTGCCTATCTGCTTCCTGTCCACATCGCCTTTGAGTTTGAGGATGTCCAGGTGCTTTGCTGCGGTGTTGCGGTGTATGTGCAGTGCAGATGATATCTCTGACACGCTCATGCCACGTGGATATCGCTTTAATAAATCCTTAATTTTTATAATCTCTTCTGTCTGGGTATTCATTACCAGGTCTCCCGGGATTTGGTGGCTGACTCTTATGCAGTGCATATGTGTTCGACAAATATAAGGTTTATCTAGTATTGCTGGCAACTCTTGTGTGTAAAGCACTGCAAATGTGATCTGATACCCAAACGTGGATCAGATCAATTGAACCCATGTGGTCGCATGGGGGAGAAGACTATGTCTGAATCATTCGATGTGAAACTCGAAGAGAAGACCTACAAGCCCGATCCCTCCTATCTGGAGAATTCGAACATGGGTGACTGGGATAGCGCATATGGCAGCTATCTTGAGGATCCCGATGGCTTCTGGGAACGTATTGCAAATGAACTCACCTGGTTCAAGCCATGGGACAGGGTAAAGGAGTGGCAACACCCCTATGCGAAATGGTTTGTCAACGGAAAACTGAACATCACCTATAACTGCCTCGACCGCCACGTCCAGAGCGAGCGCCGGAACAAAGTCGCTCTCATCTGGCGGGGCGAAGAAGAGGGGCAGGAGCGGATCCTGACCTACCGGCAGCTGCACCGCGAAGTGCAGAAATGTGCCAATGCCTTAAAGAGCCTCGGTGTCGGCAAGGGCGACACGGTCTGTATCTACATGCCGCTTGTGCCCGAGCAGATCGTTTCAATTCTTGCCTGTGCACGAATTGGTGCAGTCCACAGCATCGTCTTTGGAGGATTTGGTGCAGCAGCACTCAACACCCGTATCCGGGACGCATCCGCAAAAGTTGTTATCACAAGTGATGTCGGATATCGCAGAGGAAAACGGGTTCCCCTGAAGTCGATCGTCGGTGACGCCGTTGTCAATGCACCAAGTGTGGAGACAATTGTTGTCTTACGGCGTGAGAAGCCACAGGTTGAACTCGTCTCTGAGATGGAGGTCGACTACCACGAACTCATCGAAGCTGCAGACAAGCACTGTGAGCCCGAGGTGATGGATGCAGAAGATCCGCTCTACATCCTCTATACATCAGGAACAACCGGCCAGCCGAAAGGGATCGTCCACACCTGTGGAGGATACATGGTCGGAACCTATTACACCACGAAGTACGTCTTCGACATGAAAGAGAACGACGTCCACTGGTGTACTGCCGACCCCGGCTGGGTCACCGGACACAGCTACATCATCTACGGCCCGCTTGCAGTCGGGGCAACCGTCATGATCACGGAAACTGTTCCTGACTATCCGGACCCAAGCAACTGGTGGAAGATCATTGAGGACTTTGGTGTCACCATCTTCTACACCGCACCGACTGCTATCCGGATGTTCATGAAATTCGGCGAGGAATGGCCGAATAAGGCGAACCTTGATACCCTCAGGATCATCGGGTCTGTCGGAGAACCCCTGAACCCCGAGGCCTTCGAATGGTATCACCGTGTCATTGGCAAATCGGAGTGTCCGATCCTTGACACCTGGTGGCAGACAGAGACCGGTATGCATATGATCACAACCCTTGTGGGCGAACCGATGAAACCTGGCTTTGCCGGCAGACCGATCCCGGGTGTCCAGGTCGATGTCGTTGATAAGGAAGGAAACCCAACTCCGCCAAATGTCGGCGGCCTTCTCGTCATCAAGGAGCCCTGGCCATCGATGATGAGGACCGTCCATAAAAACGATGAACGGTACCGCCAGTACTGGGATACGATCCCACCCTACTATACAGCGGGTGATCTCTCGGTGAAGGACAAGGATGGATACATCATGGTCCTCGGCCGGGCAGATGACATCATCATCGTTGCCGGGCACAACATCGGTACCGCAGAGGTTGAAAGTGCCCTCGTCTCCCATGAAGCAGTTGCAGAAGCAGCAGTCATCGGCAAACCCGATGTCATGAAGGGACAGGCAATCAAGGCTTTTGTCATCCTGAGGCTTGGTTATGAACCAAGTGATAAGCTGAAGAACGAGCTTATCTACCATGTCAGGATGAGCATCGGCCCGATTGCGATGCCCTCAGAGATCGACTTTGTTCCCTCTCTCCCAAAGACAAGGAGCGGAAAGATCATGCGCCGCGTTCTGAAAGCACAGGAGATGGGAGTCGATCCAGGCGATATATCGACACTGGAAGAATAAATCCCACCTATCCCCTTATTTATTGACACACCCGGGTTGAATCATGCAGGAAACACACATATTCGGACTTCCGGCAGAGCGAGGACGATGGATCTTTGTACTTATAGGTCTGATCATCAATATCTGTCTTGGAAGCATCTATGCCTGGAGCGTCTTTGTTGCGCCCCTCACCGAACATTTGGCACAGGAACTTCAAATGACGGTGACAACAGGCGAAGTCCTGATGCCGTTCTCCATATTCCTGGCAGCATTTGCAATTGCAATGCCGCTTGCGGGGAGATATATCGATACCTGGGGACCCAGGAAGACGACGATTGTTGGTGGTCTTCTGACGGGACTTGGGTGGCTGCTCGCCTCGACGGTGACATCCATCCAGCTGCCGATAACTCCGGTTGAGATGCTCTACATCGTATATGGTGTCATCGGCGGTGCTGGTGTCGGTATTGCCTATGGAGTGCCGGTTGCGCTGGCCACCCGCTGGTTCCCTGACAGGCGGGGCTTTGCAGTCGGCCTTGCCCTCCTTGGTTTTGGTTTCTCGGCATTTATATCAGCAAATATCGCAGGCTACCTGATCCCGGCAATCGGTGTGATGGACACATTCCGGGTCTTTGGAGCAGCATTTCTGATCATTATCCTGGTCTGCTCGATGCCGCTTCGCTTCCCAAAGGAGGGATGGAGACCATCCGGGTGGACACCCCCGCCATCGGCAGCAGAAACCTGTGAATGCGACCGATCCATGATGATCAGAACACCAACATTCTACGGTCTCTGGATCTGCTACTTCATCGGCTGTCTCGCAGGCTTAATGGCAATCTCGATTGCACAACCTGTCGGGGTCGAAGTTGTTGGGATCACGCCAGTCCTTGCAACCGCCCTCGTCGGGGTCTTTGCGATCTTCAATGGAGGCGGCCGCCCCGTCTTTGGCTGGCTGACTGATCTGCTCAATCCACCAAGGGCAGCAGTCATCTCCTTCGTCCTGATCGGGGCAGCATCACTCATGCTCTGGCAGGTACAGTCTGAGCTGACCTATATCGTGGCGTTCTGCCTGCTCTGGGGCTGTCTTGGAGGCTGGCTTGCCATTGCACCAACGGCAACGGCACGGTACTTCGGGACCTGCGACTATCCGCGGTGTTATGGCCTGGTCTTCCTCGCCTATGGTGCAGGAGCAATTGCCGGTCCACAGCTTGCAGCGTTTATCAGGGACTCAACAGGAAGCTATATCGGTGTCTTCCCCTACATCGCTCTGCTTGCAGTTTTCGGAGCGATCATCGGCTTCTTCCTGCTCAGGCCCGTTCAGAACAGCAGTTGAAATTCCATACCCGCCCCCTTTTTTGAGGCATTTCTGCAAGCCCGGATTTTGATTCAGGCTACAATTGCCGCACTCATCCGGCTCTGAGCTATTGAAAATTCAGAAGTTCCCTTGCTCTTCATACACCCAAGGTTCTAAGTCCACAAAAAGCAATATGTATAGCAATGGAAGACCCGAAAAAATTCTCAGATTTTTCAATATCCCAGGACCTCCTCAAGGCCATTGCGGATATGGGCTTTGAAGAGGCAACACCAATCCAGACGATGGCACTTCCTTTGATCCTTGAAGGCCGTGACATCACTGGACAGGCACAGACAGGAACAGGGAAGACTGCCGCGTTTGGCATCCCCACAATTGACAGCATCGATCCGATGGACAGGACCGTACAGGCGCTGGTTTTAGCGCCAACGCGGGAACTGGCAATCCAGATAGCAGAAGAGTTTGCACGGTTTGGCCAGTATAAAAAAGGCCTCTCCATCGTCCCGGTCTACGGGGGCCAGCCTATTGAGCGCCAGTTCCGTGCACTCCGGGCAGGCGCCCAGATTGTCATCGGCACACCCGGCCGGATCATGGACCACCTTGAACGGAAGACCCTCTCAATCTCGCACGTTCGCTTTGTCATCCTGGATGAGGCAGACCAGATGCTCGATATGGGATTCAGGGAGGATATTGCATATATTCTCGGGATGACTCCAAAGAAGAGGCAGACCCTCCTCTTCTCGGCAACGATGCCACCGGAGATCCTTGATCTCTCAAAGAGATATCAGCAGGATCCGAAGTTCATCCGGGTTGTTCACGGTGAGATGACCGTTCCCCAGATTGAGCAGTGCTATCTTGAAGTCAAGGAACGCGAGAAGCTTGATGTCCTCTGTAAACTCATCGACATCCATAATCCTGATCTCGCAATGGTCTTCTGCAATACCAAACGCGCTGTTGATGATGTGACCCAGCGTCTCCAGGCACGTGGTTACTTTGCCGATGCCCTTCATGGGGATATGAAACAGGTCCAGCGGGATCGTGTCATGGGGAAGTTCCGGAAGCGTTCAATCGATATCCTGGTGGCAACCGATGTTGCAGCCCGCGGCCTTGATATCAGCGAAATAGATTTTGTCTTCAATTATGATGTCCCCCAGGATGTTGAATATTATATCCACCGGATAGGAAGGACGGCCCGTGCCGGCAGAGCCGGACGATCGATCTCCTTTGTCGCACCAAAAGAGATCTACAAGCTCCGCGAGATTCAGCGGTTTGCAAAGGTGAAGATCAACCGGCTTCCAATCCCAACAACAAGTGATGTCGAGGAGTCCCAGGCAAGCTCGCTCATTGAGCGGGTCAAGGATGTCAATGCAACCGGCCTTGGTGAGCGGTATATCCCGCATATCGAACAGGCACTTGAGGAAGGACTCACCTGTATTGAGATCGCAACCGCACTGATGAAGATCCATCTCTCCGGGCGTGCAGGCGACATCGGTGCCGATGGCAGTGATGCAGGGCCAATAGAACCTGGTATGGCACGGATACGGATCTCTATTGGGAAGGACAAGGATATCAGGGCAAAGGATATTGTCGGTGCGATCGCTGGTGAAACCGGGCTTCCCGGAAAATCAATCGGTGCAATTGAGATCTTTGATCATCACTCGTATGTCGATATCCCCGCAGACAAAGCGCAAGAAGTGATCAGTGTTATGAAAGATCGGACTATCCGCGGGTTTTCTGTTGAGATGACGAAGCTCGAGAGGAAGAAATAACCTTCAACAATCCTTTTCAACGCATTTTTTTTTCACTTTCACCCTCCGCTCACTTTTCTTATATAGTCCAGAAACAGAGTATAGTATGCCGGGAGCATCCGGGAGAATACGTTTGTCGCAAACCCTGCTCTTCCTGCTGTTCCTTGTGCAACCCCCTCTCAGACACCAGGGTCACCACCCTGCTGAAAGCAGACAACGGATGTATACTATCTTTCCATACTGCAACCTATCATACCCGATCAACCTTTTTCCCCCCTTTTTTTCGTGCTTTGGGCAATCAGGTTCTGTTGGAAGAGAAGAGACAATGAATCAGCTGTGCTTCGAAACAATTTCCCGTTCTGATAGTTGCTGTGACGTTTGGTCGTTGTTATGAAGAGAAGACGGTATCAGTCTGGTGTGATGAGTGTGTTGTTTAGAATAAGACGGTTGTTTTTTAGAATAAGAAGGGTGGTATTGGCAGCGTTGAACAGTTCCCGGGGACTCGCGTACCTCAGTACAGTGCTCGACGCAGGTGGGCTTAACTGCCGGGTTCGGAAAGAGTCCGGGTGTATCCCCACCGCTATGGCCGCCATTACCACAAGCCAAGGCCCAGATTTGAACTGGGGTGTAGCTGATCTGCAGTCAGCCGCGTGGCCGCTCCGCCACCTTGGCGCTGTGTATGTTCTGTTAGGAGTATACATGTACTCGTTTTACAGAATTAAAGGTATGCATTCTGGATTTCGTCTGGGTTCAACAGAATCCTATTGGTAAACGATCCGTCATATGTTTTTCAAGAAACCTGGATTTGGGCGTTAGTACCCGCCGGACTCAACACGTCGTTACCTTCGTGCGTACATCCCGGGTCTATCAACCGGGTCTTTTACCCGAGCCCTATAACGGAGTCTCTTTTCAGGCTGAGTTTCAAGCTTAGATGCTTTCAGCTTTTATCTCTTGCCGCGTAGCTGCTCGGCAGTGCCCTGTCGGACAACCGATACACCAGAGGCGACGAAAGAAAGTTCCTCTCGTACTATTTCTTTCTTGCCCTCAGACTCCGAACACTCCTGATAGATAGTAACCGACCTGTCTCACGACGGTCTAAACCCAGCTCACGATCCCCTTTAATAGGCGAACAACCTCACCCTTGGCTGCTGCTGCACAGCCAGGATGGAAAGAACCGACATCGAGGTAGCAAGCCGCCGGGTCGATATGTGCTCTTGCCGGCGACGACTCTATTATCCCCGGGGTAGCTTTTCTGTAGTCAATAGCCCTCATCAACAGGGCGTATTGGTTCGTTAGACCCGAGTTTCCTCTCGCGATGACTTGCTATGCGTCATCGCGTCAGGCCAACGTATGCTCTTGACACTCTTCTGTGAGTTTCTGACTCACATGAGTTGACCTTAGGGCACCCTTGATATTTTTTCGAGGGTGTGGCGCCCCACCCAAACTGCCCACCTACCGATGTCCTCTTCGTATGAAGAGTGAGTAGTACAGCAGAGCAGGGATGGTGTCTCATTGATGACTCCCTGGTCCCCGGAAGGACCAGTTCGACGTCTCCCATCTACACTGCGCATGCAATACCGTACTACAACGACAGGCTGCAGTAAAGCTCCACGGGGTCTTCACTTCCCATCAGGAGTCCCTAGTTTCTGCACTAGGATAAAAGGTTCAACGGACTTGTGGTAGGGACAGTAGAACTCTCATTGTTCCATTCATGCAAGTCGCCAATTAAGCGACAAGGTACTACGCTACCTTAAGAGGGTCATAGTTACCCCCGCCGTTTACGGGTCCTTCGTCCGATTGAACTCGGTGTTCAGATACCCGCACTGGGCAGGATTCACAGACTATACGAGTCGTTTCCGAGTTGCAGTCTGCTATGTTGTTATTAGACAGTTGGAGTTCCCTGGTCACTGCGACCTGCCTGATCACCAGGCAGGCACCCCTTCTCCCGAAGTTACGGGGCCATTTTGCCGAGTTCCCTTACCACAATTAGTTCCGACACGCCTTGGTCTTTTCAACCAGGGGCACCTGTGTCAGTTCTCGGTACGGTCATACATTCCCCTTTTCACGGGCTCCAGGAGTTGACCATGTTACCTCATCACGTCTTCTGCGGTTTCTCACCATGACGGTACTCCACCGCGTTGAACGCTTGAACGAAACGACAGTTTCGCATGGTATATCCCGAAGCGTCAGGGTTGTCCGAAAACAACTGCGAATGTATGGTACAGGAATATTAACCTGTTTCCCTGTTGTCGTGCTCGGGTTACGGCACAACTTAGGACCGACTAACCCTCGGCTGACGAACATTGCCGAGGAAACCTAGCCCTTTCGGCGGAACAGATTCTCACCGTTCTCTGCTTCTACTACTGCCAGAATTCTCATTCCTGCACGGTCCACAGGACCTTACGCCCCTGCTTCTGTCCATGCAGGACGCCCCTCTACGCGATCACCGAT